>JAWVDX010000497.1:0-3466 GCA_033857015.1 Gaiellaceae bacterium | reverse complement strand
CGGCTGCGCGCGACGCGGGGCTCGGCATAACGATTCACACAGGCGAGGAAGGCGGAGCGCTCGGCCTCGAGGAGATGCGCGAGGTGGTCGAGGAGCTCGCCCCGCAGCGCATCGGTCACGGGATCCTCGCCGCAGCAGACGAGGAGTTGATGCGCGAGCTCCGCGAGCGCGAGATCGTGCTGGAGCTCTGCCCGACCTCGAACCTGCTCACCAAGGCGCTGCCTAGCCAGGAGGTGCTGCATGAAACGGTGCATACCTTCCTCGATCGAGGAGTGCCTATCACGATCGCCACGGACGGCCCCGAGATGATGCGGACGCACCTCCGCGACGAGCTCGAGCTCCTGCTCAGGATCGGCGCGATGACCGAGGATCAGCTGCAGGCTGCGAACACCCGCGCACACGCGGCGAGCTTCATCGGATAGCGATTACGCATCCTGATACGCCGTTCGGAGACTAGGCGGGCCGACGTCGCACCCGTAGCGTCACCGCATGTCCATTCAGCTCGCAGATGACCGCACCATCACCCGGCGCCAGCAGCAGATCGTGGAGCTGATCGCCGCCGGGTACTCGAACGAGGAGGTCGGGCTGGAGCTCGGCATCTCGCCGCGAACGGCCAAGGCGCACTCCGACATCCTGCGTCGCAAGCTCGGCGTTCCACGCCGCCGGCAGATCCCGATCGCCTACCGGTCGCTGACCGGGCTCGACCCCCTCGCCAGCGGCCTCGCTCCCCGAGGCTGACTCCGACAACCGGGCCCGTGGTTACCCCTTGCCACGGGCCCGGCCCCTTTCGCGCATGACGACACTCGCCCAGGATCTAGCTCCGCATATTCGACTTCCGGCAGATCCCGGGTTAGATTCGCCCGGCGGGCATGCGGCGCCCGAGCCCGAGGACATGGACACGACCGCCGCAGCCGAGTACACGTCGCACCTGATCGAGCGCCCCCGGCTCCTGGCGGAGCTCGACGGAGCCGAGGCCCGCGGCGTGCGAGCAATCTGCCTCGTCGCCCCAGCCGGTTACGGCAAAACGGTGCTGGCAGAGCAGTGGGTGAGGTCGCGGCATCCGGATGCGATCTGGCACTCAGCCCGAGACGCGTCTGCTGACGTCGCGTTCCTCGCAGATGACCTTGCGCGCCTGATGGAGCCTCGGGTACCCAGCCTAAGGACGACCCTTCGGTCATTTCTCCGAACAGCAACGAACTCTGAGGAGAGCATTCGCGAAATCAGCGAGCTTCTAATCGGACCTCTGAGGGCCCAACCGAGCGAACTCTGGCTTGCCCTCGATGATTATCAATTCCTTCATCAGACGGCAGCTGCCGATCTCGTACACGAACTCCTCCGGGCGCGGGCTGTCCGTCTCGTCGTCGCCACGAGGACCCGGCCTCTGTTCGCGTCGGCGCGGGCAGTCGTCTATTCCGAGGTCTTCGTCGCCGAAGCTGACAAGCTGAAGTTCACGGTCGACGAGGCAGCAGACGTCTTGGAGGTCTCGAATGCTCAGTCAGCTGAGGTCATCGAGGCGACAGACGGGTGGCCGGTGGTGATCGCTCTATCCGCGCAGAAAGGGGCGCAAGAGTTGGCGCGCAGTCACGACGAACTCTTCTCCTTCTTAGCGGAGGACCTGTTTTCGCAGCTCTCCCCTGAGACGCAGACGTCATTGGCGTCGGTCGCGATCCAGCCGACGATGGACACCGAGAGCATTAGTCTCGTGCTCGGCGGGGACTCCTCACGAGTGCTCAGAGAGGCGGCCGGAGCCGGCTTGATCCGGTTGCTGGCGGGCGGCGAGTGCCGGGTGCATCCGCTCGTCCACGAATTTCTGTTGGCCCGCTTCAGGGAACTCCCGTCCGCTCAGCGAGCGAGCCTAGCGCGACAGGCCTTTGCGGCCGCATTGCGTCGCCGGGACTGGTCTGGTGCCTTGACCGTTGCGGAGCGGATCGACGCAATCGACCTTGTGGCTCGTCTAGCGAGGGTGGCATATGCGGAGGCGCTGGCGAGCGGACGCCGGCGAACTGTCCAAGGATGGCTAGCGCGTCTGCCAATCAGACATCCGCTTGGAAGTCTCATCGACGCCGAGCTCCACCTCTCGACGGGACACCTCGCGCGCGCCGAATCTCTCGCGCTCGTCGCGGCAGGCTCAACGGCTCTACGCGCGACGGAGCGCCACCAGGCGTCTTGCGTGGCTGGTCTTGCCGCGTTCCTCGCGTGCCGCACGCTTGAAGCGCGCTCCCATTTCGAGTGCGCACTTGCGTTTGCTCGCACGCCTAACCGAAGGGCTGCGGCGCTTTGGGGAATGTTCACCGCCGCATCAGCCGCTCGTCATGAGGACGCGGCTGATCTGCTTAGGGCGTACCGTGAGAGCGCACCCGCCTCGCCCGAGATGATCGTGCGCGCCGCCACTGGACGATTGACGATGGGCCAGCATCAGACAGGCTGGACATCCGCGCTTCCGGACGCTCGTGTTGCTGCCGCGCTGGTTGACGAGGTTGCCGACCCTCGGATCCGGGCTTCGTTCTCCGTCGTGTTCGCAGATACCCTGATGGACGCGGGCTGCGTGACTGAGGCCGAGCGCGCGATTTCGAGCCTCCGCACCGAGGCCGAGAACTTTAGCGCCACTTTCGCTACGCCGTGGGTCTCACTGTTGGAGGCGAAGCGAGCATGCCTTCAACGGCGCTTTCGACATGCCGACTTACTACTGGAGCGCGCTCGATCACACGCCCTCTGCTCAAGGTCACTGGAGCAGTCGTGTCTGGTCATCGAAGGGTTCTTGAACCTAAGCCGGGGTCGTCTCTCCTCAACCGCCCACGAGGCGTCGGCCAAGATCCGCGTTGGACACGCAGGCATGGGCAAGGTTTTTTTGGGCTTTGTAGCCCTCGGTGCCGCAGCAGGAGGTGAGAGCGGCCTCGCACTCGAGCTGGCCAAGGAGGCAGCCGCACCACCCATTCGCGCGGACGCTGAGAACCTTTCGCTCCTCGCGTCTGGCGTTGTTGCTCTCCATGAAACCTCCGACGAAGGCCCATTGCTTGCCGCGGCATCGTCGTGTGCGGAAACGGACGACTGCTTGTCTCTGATAGCCGCGTACCGCGCCTACCCAAGTGCGCTACCAATTCTGTGGGAGGCGCCAAGCCTTCGCGCACATCTCACCAAAGCGCTTGCAGCTGGGTCGGACTCGGAACTCGCGTCGGGGTTGGGCCTCAGGTTACCGCCCAGAAGCGATCCTCCACCGAACAATCTTTCAAAGCGGGAGCGCGAGGTCCTCGGCTTGCTCGCGGAGGGTCTAACAAACCGAGAGATCTCTCAGAAACTGTTTATCTCAGAGGCAACGGCCAAGCTTCACGTTCGGCGGATCTTGGCGAAGACGGGCACGAGGTCGAGAACTGAGGCGGCATTGCACGCGACGGGCTGACGGGCAGGCATCTACACGCCTGCAAGCGCCGCAACCAACGGCGTCGCGTTACCGAGCCGGCCAAAGTCG
>JAWVDX010000496.1:0-3127 GCA_033857015.1 Gaiellaceae bacterium | reverse complement strand
GCGAGTTCATCTTCTTGCCGGACGCGTCGTTCACTGGCAACGGCACCGTCGCCATTAAGAACGTCGGCGGGCAGGTGCATGAGATGATCATCGTGAGAGAAGCTCCCGGTAAGACGCTCGCGGACGTGAAGGCGTTCGTGTTGCCGGCTCCGGGGACCAAGCCGCCAGCGGGGCCACCGCCGTTCACTTCCGCAGGCGGCATCGTCGGTCTCGGACCCGGCCAGACCGTGTACGAGAAGCTCACACTCGCTCCCGGCCGCTACGTCTTGGTCTGCTTTTTCCCCGACCCATACAACAAGAACCGGCCCCACGCACTCGAAGGCATGATCAAAGAAATCGCCATCCGATAGACCACGACCGAAGCCAACGAGTCGCTCTCTCGAAAAGGCCAAGACCGTGGCGAGGAACCGGCGAATCACCCCGGCCCTGCCAATACCAGGATCAGCCCGGCCTTCTCCGACCATGAACGTGAGCGGATGATTCGGCCATGACCAACACACATGCAAGCCTCACATTGCCCCTGTCCCCCGGCCGTTGGGCGGTCGACACCAACCATTCCTCGATCGGGTTCTCTATCCGCCACCTCGGCGTCTCGAAGGTGCGGGGCCGGTTCACCCGGTTCGACGCCGACATCGTCATCGGCGAGACACTCGACGCAACCACAGTCACCGCCACCGTTGACATCGCCTCGATCGACACTGCGAACGCCGACCGCGATGCTCACGTGCTGTCGCCGGACATCATCGACGTCGCAAAGCGTCCGACCATGGTGTTCCACTCAACGCGCGTCGCCGGTGCCGGATCGGAATATCAGGTCGACGGTGACCTGACCATCGGCGACATCACCCGTCCCATCGTCCTCGCCGTGGAGCTCGGGGGCGTCGAATCCCTCCCGGGCGGCCCCCGCCACGCCGGCTTCGAGGCCACGACCGAGATTCGCCGCAAAGACTTCGGCATCGATCTCGCGCTGCCGCCCGGCGTCACTGCCGTTGTGCTCGGTGACGTGGTGAAGGTCGAGCTTGATCTCCAGCTGCTCGAGCCAACCGACTGACCGCCCAGTCGGCTACACGCCGAGCGGACGTCCGAGACGAAGACCCTTTCGGAAAGCAGCGTGCCATGACGACGATCCTCCCGCCTTCCTCTGCTCCGCCCGATGCGCGCGCCGCACCCCCGAACGGCAGGCACGGCGCCATCCTCGCCACGATCTGCCTCGCCTTGGTCCTGGTCGTCGCCGGGGTGTCGATGCTCAACGTGGCCTTGCCGGACATGAGTCGAGCGTTGGGTGCATCCCAGGCCGATCAGCAGTGGCTCGTCGACGGGTACACCGTCTCGCTCGCCGCACTGTTGCTCTTCGCCGGTGCGCTCGGCGACCGCTTCGGTCGGCGCCGCGCGCTCGTCGCGGGAATCTCGCTGTTCGGCGTTGCGAACGGCTTGTCGGCCGTCACCCATTCGACCGGACCGTTGATCGACTTGCGGATCCTGGCCGGCGTCGGTGCCGCACTGATCATGCCGGCCACGCTCTCGACGATCACGAGCGTGTTCCCACCCGACCAACGAGCCAGGGCCGTCGGCGTCTGGGCGGGCGTCGCCGGTGCGGGCGGGACGATGGGGCTCCTGGGAGCGGGAGCGATGCTCGAGCAGTGGTGGTTTGGTTCCGTGTTCGTCGTCACGACTGCGCTCGCGGTCGTCGCGCTCGTGGCGACCCTGATCGTGGTCCCCGAGACCCGTGAAGGACACACCGCCCGCGTCGACACACTGGGTGCGCTGCTCTCGATCGTCGCGGTCGGCGGTCTCGTGCTCGGGATCATCGAGGGTCCGTCGCGGGGCTGGACCGACGCCGTCACGCTGTTCGGTCTCGTCTGCGGGTTGCTCGCCGGTGTGCTCTTCGTGTTCTGGGAGCTGCGAAGCCGCGCGCCATTGCTCGATCCGCGCCTGTTCCGCGTACGCGGATTCGCGACGGGTTCGACCTCGTTGTTCCTGCAGTTCTTCGCCCTGTTCGGGTTCTTCTTCGTAGCGCTCCAGTACCTGCAGCTCGTACGCGGGTACAGCGCCCTCGTGTCGGCGGTGGCGTTGTTACCGACCGCGGTCGTGATGATGCCGCTCTCCACCGTTGCGGCGACACTCGCCGATCGATACGGCCAGCGGCTCGTCGGCGCCGCCGGACTCCTCGTCGCCGCGGTGGGCTTCGTGGTGATCGCCTCGATGCAGACGGGCAGCGGGCTGATGCAGTTCGAGCTCGGCCTTGTGCTCATCGGCGCGGGTGCTGCGCTCGCGATGACTCCCGCGACGAACGCGATCCTCAGGACGCTCCCGCGAGCCAAGCAGGGCGTCGCCTCCGCGGTCAACGACACCGCACGAGAGCTCGGGTCTGCATTCGGCATCGCCATCCTCGGCAGCGCGTTCAACTCCGCGTATCGCGGCAGCATCAACCCGGCGCTCCACGGGTTGCCGGCCTCCTCCGCTGCGGCCGCGCACGCCGCACCAGCGACGGCACTCGCCGTGGCCGCACAGGCCGGGACCGCGGGACAACAGCTCGCGGCCGCAGCGCGGAACGCGTTCATGTCGGGCAGCCGCGCGGCCATGCTTATCGGTGCCGCCCTCCTCGCCGTCGGCGCGGCGTACGTCGCACTCCGCGGTAACCACGCAACGGCAAACGAGCACGACACTGATGACGCGCTGGACAATGCCGAGGACGCCGACGAAGCCGACGAAGCCGACGAAGCAACACTCGCACCTGCGCTCGAAGCGGCGGCCGCTCTGCGAGCTCCGCGATGACAGCCCGACACGACCACGCACTTGCGCATGGCGAGCGGCCCGCTGCTGCGGCTGCACCAGCAATGGCAGCTCCTTGGCCCTTCAGCCGAGCCAGGATCTCGCGCGGCGCCCGGACGCAGCCGCACCGCGATGCGAAACGCGCCGCGCGAGCGTTTCAATTCTTAGGTAACGCCTTAGGCGCACAACTTGAGACTGAGCGAACAGTCCCTCTCACCTGGCCGTTTGGTCGGGCTGGCGGGATTCGAACCCGCGACCTCTTGACCCCCAGTCAAGCGCGCTAACCAAGCTGCGCCACAGCCCGTGTGACCGGCAGAGCCTACCGGTCAGACCGGCGGGACCCCATGGCGCTTGA
>JAWVDX010000495.1:0-3691 GCA_033857015.1 Gaiellaceae bacterium | reverse complement strand
GGCTCCGGGTGGCGGCACGCCGGGATATGGACGACGCGGTCGTCTATTGTGGCCTGCCGCATATCGGCCGACCGAAGCATCCGCTGTTCATGGAGGAGCTGACGCGCGTCATGGCCCTGGTGGGCGGGGTGCGCCGGATGGGGGCGGCGGCCCTCGACATGGCCTATGTCGCCTGTGGCCGTGCCGATCTCTACTGGGAGCGAGACCTTCAGACCTGGGACATCGCGGCCGGAATCGTGCTCGTCCGCGAGGCCGGTGGCTTCGTGACCGACGCGGACGGTGGCGCCGACCCGATGGCGAATCTGTCGGTCGCGGCGGGCAACGAGGTGCTGCACGGCCAGCTCATCGCGTTGCTTGGCAGGGGACAACCCGCGAGGACCGGCCGGCGCGCTTGATCGCGGCTGCGCGCACGACCACATTGCCGACATGCTGCAGGGCAACCCCGTCCCGATCGAGATGCGCGCCGAGGCGCGGCCGCTGTCCAGGCCGAACATCTATCTCGTCCGGATGGCCGTGTTCCTGATCCTGGCGGGGTTTGTCGCCTTTATCCTCCACCGGCAGCTGACGACCGCCTTCTTCGGCAATCCCGGTCTCAACGGCCTGATCTTGGGCGTGCTGCTGGTCGGGATCGTGCTCGCCATTCGGCAGGTGGCACGACTCTATCGTGAGATCCGTTGGGTCAACCACGTGATCATCGAAAGCCCCGCCGTGTCGGCCGACCAGCCAAGGCTGCTCGCCCCGATGGCGGCGGTCATTCGCGAAACGGGCGGCCGCGTCGCCTTTTCGGTTGCGGGAACGCGCGCTCTGCTCGATTCCGTGGCCGCCCGGCTGGACGAGAACCGAGAGCTTGTGCGCTATCTCGCCGGTCTGCTCGTCTTCCTCGGCCTGCTCGGCACGTTCTGGGGGCTGATCGACACCGTCAACTCGGTTGGCAAGATCATCGGCTCGCTGCGGACCGGGTCCGAAGCCGCGGTGCTCTTCGACGAGCTGAAGACGAATCTCGCCGCCCCGCTGTCGGGCATGGGCGTATCCTTCTCGGCATCCCTCTTCGGCCTCGCCGGCTCGCTCGTGCTGGGCTTCCTCGACCTGCAGATGAGCCAGGCGCAGAATCGCTTCCACACCGAGGTCGAGGACTGGCTCGCCACCACGGTGCACGACCTCGGCGGCGCGACCGAAGTCGACGCGATGGCGGGCGGCGGCGGCTCGGGGGAAATGCGCGGCGCGATCGAGCGGCTGCGCGAGGCGATCAGCAATTCCGGCTCCAACAAGGCCGCCACCAACGCCATGGCGAATCTCGCCGAGGCCATCCAGGGCTTGGTCCACCACATGCGAACCGAACAGCAGATGATCCGCGATTGGGTCGACTCGCAGGCCGAGCAGCACCGCGAAATCCGCCGCCTGCTCGAGCTGATGACCCGCGAGCGGGTCGACAAGTAACGGGGCGGCCACAACAACGAGTGCAATGATATGGCTCTATCCCGCGCCCGCCGCGATCGCGGCGTCGATTACTGGCCCGGCTTCGTCGACGCCCTGTCGACGCTGATCCTCGGCATCATCTTCCTGCTGACGGTGTTTGTGGTCGTGCAGTTCGTGCTGTCGCAGGAGGTCACCGGCAAGGACACCGCGCTGTCGCGCCTGTCGGCGCGCATCGCGCAGCTCACGGACCTCTTGGGACTCGAACAGACCAGCAAAACGACGCTGGAGGAACAGATCGCGCAATTGCGCGCCAATCTCGCAACCTCCGATACCGAGCGTGACCGCTACAAGGGGCTCTATGACGGTCTGAGCGGAGGCAACGCCGCTGCGCAGGAAAAGGCCAGTGAGTTGACGGGCAGGCTCGACGCCGAGAAACAGGTCTCGCTCCGTGCGCTCGCGCAAGTCGAAGTGCTCAACCAGCAAATCGCGGCGCTGCGCCGCCAACTCGGTGCGCTGGAGCAGGCGCTCGACGTCTCCGAAAAGAAGGACAAGGACTCGCAGTCCCGCCTTGCCGATCTCGGCCAACGGCTGAACGTCGCGCTGGCGATGCGCGTGCAGGAGCTGTCGCGCTACCGCTCCGACTTCTTTGGGCGGCTCCGCGAAATTCTCGGCAACCGCCCGGATATCCGCGTGGTCGGCGACCGTTTCGTGCTGCAATCGGAGGTGTTCTTCGACACCGGGCAGTCGGTGCTGAAGCCCGAGGGCCGCGCCGAGCTCGACAAGATCGCGGCGGTCCTGCTCGACGTCACCAGACAAATCCCGCAGGACATTGCCTGGGTGCTCCGCGTCGATGGCCACACCGACGTCCGGCCGACCGGCGGCAACCGCACCAACTGGGATCTGTCGGCCGCGCGCGCGATCGCGGTGGTGCAATACCTGATCAGCAAAGGCATGCCGCCGCAGCGCCTGGTCGCCGCCGGCTTCGGCGAGTTTCAGCCGATCGACCCGGCCACCACCGACGAGGCCTATAGCCGCAACCGCCGCATCGAGCTGAAGCTGACGGAGCGGTGAGCCGCCCAGAGGGTGCGTGCAAATCAGTAGCGAAACGCTATATTCGTCCCATGAGCAAACTGGCCGAAGAGATTCTGGGTCGGATCGATGCTTGGCCCAAGGAGGCCCAGGCTGAACTGGTGCAATCCATCGTAGATATCGAAGAGAAGCATGTCGGGTTCTATCGCCTGACTGATGACGAACGAGCGGCGGTGCGGCGCGGGCTCGATGAAATGCGCAAAGGCAGGTTTGCAAGTGAAGAACGGATCGCAGCGATATTCAATCGCTACCGTGCATGAAGGTTCGTTATACGGATACCGCTGCCACCGAAGTCGAAGAAATCCTAGACTACATTGGGCTGCATAACCGGGTCGCGGCGGTCCAAGTCAACGCGCGTCTGAAACAGACCGCCAGTGTCCTGGCCGACTTTCCCGACATAGCCCAGATGAGTGATGAACCCGGCGTTCGCCAAATGCCTATCGGGCGATATCCTCTTATGATGAAAACGACGAGCTTGATACTTCACGTCCGCCATACGGCCCGCGAACCCTTGTAGATCCCCCGAATTGATCAGACATGCAGAGCACGCCGCTCAAGGTTCGCCCCTACGTCGCCGCTGACGAAGACGCGGCCATCGAGCTGTGGCAGCGGTCCTGGCAGGACGCCTATCCTGACATCGATTTCGCGGCGCGGGTTGGCTGGTGGCGCGAGCGCTGGCGCAGGGAGCTTGTGCCGCAGGCCAGGATTCTCGTCGCCGAAATGGACGGCGTGCTCGAGGGCTTCGTGACCGTCGATCCGAAGACCGGCTATCTCGATCAGATTGTCGTGGCGCCGGAATTCTGGGGCAGCAATGTTTCCGGGTTGTTGCTCGACGCCGGCAAGCGCATCTCGCCGGCGCGTCTTGATCTGCTCGTCAACAAGGACAACGCGCGCGCCATCGCATTCTATGAGAAGCACGGCTTCGTCATGGCCGGCGACGACGTCAATCCGGTGTCCGGCCGCCCCGTTTTCAGGATGCGGTGGCGGCCGTGACCTTTAGAGCATGATCTGATCCGAAAACCGGTTCCCATCCCGGATCAAGTCCGGGACAGGCTTTTTCGGGATCATGCCTCACTCGTCATCCTTGCCCTCGGACTTGCCGCCGAGCTGCTTGAGCTTGGCGAACACGGCTGCCGTGTCGAGGTCGTCCTTGGCCTTGGCCGCGGCCGGGGTCTCCGGCTCGGCC
>JAWVDX010000494.1:0-3625 GCA_033857015.1 Gaiellaceae bacterium | reverse complement strand
GACGACCTGGAGCGCATCGTCGGGATGATCGGTGTAGATCAGGAAGGCGCCGACGAAACCCCGGAGTAGCGGCACGCCACCGTCGAAGAGAAGGCACGTGCTTGGTCAGAATCACGTGCCTTCTCCGTATCCCCCGCTCACGTAGGCCATTCCTCCTTTCCGAAACCGCTGATCCCCATTCCAGTTCTGTCAGAGCCATCCTCCTCAGATTTTCTCAACACCCAAGATCCACCAAACCCCATCCCCGTACGCCCGAAATGCCCATGTCTTAGGTTTAGGTATCTACGTAGTCCTGTCGCTATGCATCCTCGATGTGGTTCTCGGGCTGTCGTGACTCTCGATGATCTCGCGGATTGACCGCAGGTTCGGCGTCGGGATCGCCCCCGCCCTGCTCTGGGTCGTACTGCGTCGTGACAGGGACTACCGCTCTGTCGCATGCCGGATTCGGGTTTCGAGGCCAGTGCACTCACCTCGGCTCGCGTGATGTAGATATCGGTACCGGTCAGATTCTGTTTCACGTGAAACAGGACCCCGTCATCGGCCTCCTTTTCTTACCTCCCCCTCGTCCCTCGGCTGGTCCGGAGACCGCCGAGGGGCCGGCTCTTTGCCTGGTCCGCAGGAATACGGCTACTGCTTCGTCGTTGCCTCGCAGCGGCAATCCGCTCTGCTCAGATGGCTGTGGTGTCGCGACGCAACGGGGAGAGTGCGAGCCTGAACCCCTCAGCATTGCCATTTCCGATCGCGGCGAGGGATATTTCGCCGCCGTCATCGACGTCCCGAGCGGCCCGCCGGCAAGGAACCTGACGGGTGGCTCGGTGTCGACTTGGGCGTGGTCAACCTGGCTGTCGACTCTGACGGCACCGCGCACAGCGGCAAGGCCGTGCGGGCAGTTCGCCGTTGCAACGACCAGCTCCGCGCCCGATTGCAGGCCAAGGGAACGAAGTCCGCCAAGGGGGCTGCTCAAACGCCACCGGCGCAAGGAATCCCGCTACACGCGCGACGGCAACCGCTGGATCGGTAAGAAGCTCGTCGCAGCAGCCAAAGGCACCGGCCTCGGGATCAAGCTCGAAGACCTGACCGGGATCCGTGACCGGAGGACGGTCAAGAAGCCTCAGCGCTGCGACCTGCACTCGTGGGTGTTCTACCAGCTCCGCCAGTTCGTCAGCTACAAGGCGAGTATCGCCGGCGCGCCGGTCGCCCTGGTGGACCCGCGTAACACCTCGCGGGAATGCTCTAAACGGGGGCACGTCGACAAACGAACCGTCGCACCCGCGACGACTTCCTCTGCTGAGGTGCGGGCACGCTGGCCCCGCCGACCACAGCGCTGCGATCAACATCGATCGCAGCGCTGCCGTCATACAGCCCAACCTTGCGTGACTCCTCGCAGCCAGTGGGCGACGACTCAGTCCTTCTGGGCCGAGTTCATGACGAAGCCTTGTCGCCTCCGTCAGTCCTCGTCGTTCACCCCTGGGCTGACCCGACCCAGGTCTACTGGGATGACAGGGCGACGGTGAGTCGACCATCGAGAGCGTGTGGTGTGTCGCGAGGGAGTCCGCAGTGGATGGCGTTCTTCTCGAGGTCGCCGGCTAGACCGGCCAAGACGGCAACAAGGCTCCTCTCCTGCGCGGTGTTTCACGTGAAACGGGGCTGCGCTCTGATCTAGGGCTCGAACTCGAAACCGGGACTCCGGCAGACGCGATGGAGCCCGTGAGGCTCTAGGAGGTTTGCGTGGTCGCTCATCCCGCGTTGGGCAGGCAGACCGCCTCCGGTCCGTGGTCGGCGTCGTCGGGAACGCCGATGCGCCGGATGGCGGCCAGCGTCTTGCTGGCCTCTGCGACTCCCCGGGCGGCATGCCTGGCCTATCGGCACCCGCTGGGCGATGGATGGCCCGGGGCGTTTCCACGGTGTGCAGTTCAGACCGGATCCTTGGCATGCGCGACCTGTGGTTGCTTCGGCCGGCGGCGCACTTTCCGCGTTGTCAGCACTCCGCGATGTTATGGCGATTTGATACGTGCCCGGGGCCCCACCGTCTGTATAGGGCCGAAGGATCTTCGTTCGGCAGTACGACGGTTCCACGTGAAACAGATGGCGAAGCCGTCTGTCCTCGCTCGACCCGACGACTCGGAAACGGTCACCTCGTGACCCAACTGTGCGGTTGTCGCCAGGCATGGCGGCCTGACGACGAGTGCCCAAGTCCCGCCACCCGCCGTCCAGAGTTGCCAACTTCCACTGACCCGGCCTCTGGCGGCGGCTGGACCGTGCGTGAGAGTTCAGCGATCCGGCTGCCGCCTGCCCTGGGTTCCCCATCACGTGCTAGCGCTCCGACGGATACGGCGGAGCTGTCCGGCGCATCCAAGCCGGCAGCCGACGTGCCACGACTTTCACCTGCCAGCCAACGTGGGCGGCCTGGTAAGGGCCCTCGAGTTTGGGCTCTGGCCACTTCTGGGATCCGGGTCAGTCCCGGGAGACGGCTCGTATGTGCGCCGGTCGGCCCGAAGCTGCCAGGCTCCGAGCAGTCGCTGCGGTCATCTACGTGCAAGCGGTCCACCGCCGGATTTGGCGCCGTCTCGATAACATGCCGGAGCGCGTTGCCGCGATATTCCTCGGGAAGGGTCCGATGAAGCTGCTCCTCACCGACTCCGGTATCCGGAACGCGAGCATCCAGGACGCGTTGGTCGACCTCTTGGGCAAGCCGGTCGCCGAGGCCAGCGCCCTCTGCATCCCCACCGCGGGGTACGGAGGCCTGTACTGCGATCCGGGCGGCCCATGGCGTTTCACTTGCGGAAGGGCCCCCAGTCCGATGACCGGCTTGGGTGGAAGTCGGTGGGCACGCTGGAGCTCACCGCCTTGCCCAGCATCGACAGGCAGCGCTGGGTCTCCTGGGTTCGGGAGGCGGACGTCCTGCTGGTCAACGGCGGCGACACGCTGTACCTGTGTCACTGGATGCGGGAGTCGGGGCTGGCCGATCTTCTGCCCTCGCTGCACGACACGGTCAATGTGGGGCTCAGTGCCGGGAGCTTGGTGCTGACTCCTCGCATCGGGGAGGAATTCGTCGACTGGAAGCCGCCCGCCGGCGGCGACCGTACCCTGGGGCTGGTCGACTTTTCGATTTTCCCGCATCTGAATCTTCGGGATCGCCCGGAGAGGACCATGGCCGCGGTGGAACACTGGGCGGCCGGGATCAACGGCCCGGCGGATGTGATCGACCAGCAGACCGCCATCAAGGTCGCCGACGGCGCCGTCGAAGTGGTCTCCGAGGGCCATTGGAAGCTGTTCAACTCGGCTCCGTAAGACCGGGCCAACTCGGCTCCCGGTCATGCGAGGAGTACTCGTTTCCTGAGCAGGTCGAAGTTGGCTCGACCATACATCTGCCGTTTCAGCATTTTGATTCGGTTGACGTTGCCTTCGACAGTACCTAGAGCGCCTTCGACGCGACCCGTTTCACGTGAAACCGGCACCGGAATCCATTGCCCAACCAGTCACTGCGCTTATGCTCCCCGGAGCCCGGAGCCCGGAGCCCGGAGCCCGGAGCCCGGAGCCCGGAGCCCGGAGCCCGGAGCCCGGAGCCCGGAGCCCGGAGCCCGGAGCCCGGAGCCCGGAGCCCGGAGCCCGGAGCCCGGAGCCC
>JAWVDX010000493.1:0-2874 GCA_033857015.1 Gaiellaceae bacterium | reverse complement strand
CCACCTACGACGACCTGAACTACCCCACACAGGTCAACGACCAAGGTGACGAGGCGAGCACCGACGACGACCGATGCAGCACCCTCGAGTACACCCGTAACCCTGGCGCCAACATCCTCGGCACGGTCAAACGGACCCTGACCGTCAGCCTGAAATGCGGTACCGCCTACACCCCCGCTGACGTCCTGGCCGACACCCGCACCTACTTCGACGACCCGGACACCTACGGCAAGGCACCGACGCGAGGTCTGTCGGTACGGGTCGACGAACTCGACTCCTGGAAGGGCTCCGACCCGCAGTTCGTCACCACGCAGAAAACCGTCTACGACGATCTGGGGCGGCCCTCGGCGGTCGCGGACGCTCTCGGGCACACCACCCGGACCGCGTTCACACCGGCCACCTCCGGGCCGGTCACCAAGGCGGTGGTCACCGACCCGCTGGGTCGCACCGTGACTACCATGCTCGACCGTAACCTCGGTGTTCCGTTGACTACCTCGGACGACGCCAACAGTGCGGTCACCCAGATGAAGTACGACGGCGACGGACGACTGCTCGCCTACTGGGCGCCCGGCCGGTCCTCGACGGCCAACCCCGACGAGCCCAACGCCACTTACACCTACCAACTACGCAACGGCAACGCGCCGACCGCGGTCACCACCAAGACACTCACCGGCTACGCCAGCAAGACCTACCGGACCTCCATCGCCCTGTACGACGGGCTGCTACGCAAGCGGCAGACCCAGACGCAGACGGTCAACGGCGGCCGAGCCATCCTCGACACTCTCTACGACTCTCGCGGCCTGGTCGCCGCCACGAGTAACCCGTACTACGACTACACCAACGCACCACCCAGCACCATCCTGGTCACCGGGACCGGCCGCGCGGAAGTCCCGGCGACGACGGAGAACGTCTACGACGGGGCGGGCCGGCTCACCGACGCCGTCTTCGAGATGAGCGGCGCCGAACAGTGGCGCAGCCACACCGCGTACGCGGGGGAGAAAGTCAGCGTCACCCCGCCCAAGGGCGGTATCGCCGCGACGACGATCACCGACGGCCGTGGCCGGACCACCCAGCTACGCCAGTACAAGGACCCCAAGAATGTCGGCAGTGACACCGCCGGCAGCTACGACCTGGCCGCCTACAGCTACAACAAGCAAGGTCTACAGAGCAAGCTCGTCGAGCAGGGCGGCAACACCTGGACCTTCGGCTACGACATCCGCGGCCACCTGATCTCCACCACCGACCCGGATAAGGGCGCGACCACCTCGACCTACGATCCGGTCGGCCGGCTCAGCACCACCACCAACGCCGGGCACACCCTGGCCTACACCTACGACGACCTCGGCCGGAAAACAGGCGAGCACAAGAACACCGTCGACGGCCCGCTCTACGCCAAATGGACCTACGACGATCTGCCCCACGGCGTCGGTAAGCCCAGCCAGGCCATCCGCTACGACCCGCCCGGCTCCACCAACGCCTACACCATCGCGATCACCGGCTACGACGTCGGCGGCCGGGCGACCGGCAGCACCATCACCGTGCCAGCGACCGAAGCCGGATTCTGCGTCGGCGCAGCGACCGCCCCGTGCAGCTACACCGTTGGGCAGAAATACAACGTCAACGGCGACCCGGCCGAGACGAAGTTCCCCGCCATTTCCGGGCTCGCCAAGGAATCGTTAGAGACGTCGTACAACCCAGCGGGCCTGATCGATGGCGTCTTCGGCGGACTGTCCGCAGGCAACCAGCTATACGACCAGAACACCTGGAACCAGTTCGACCAGCTCATCGGGCAGACCCTTGGCGCGGACATCTATCAGGTCTACCTGATCACCGGTTTCGATGAGCAGACCGGCCGGATGAGTTCCTTCCAAGCCACGCCCCGGGCCAAGGCCGACATCTACCACCAGGCCTACACCTACGACAACGCGGGCAACGTTACCGCGATCACCGACAAACCCGACGGCGGTCAGACCGCCGAAGCGCAGTGTTTCACCTACGACTACCTGAACCGCATCACCCAAGCGTGGACCCCCACCTCGCTGAACTGCGCCACCACCCCGACGGTCGCCGGGCTTGGCGGACCCGCGAAATACTGGCAGTCATTCACCTTCGATACCACCGGCAACCGCAAGACCGAAATCCAGCACGGCACCACCGACATCAAACGCACCTACCTCTACCCCGCGGCCGGCAGCACCGCGGTGCGCCCGCACGCCGTCACCCAGGTCCAAACCACCACCGGCACCAGCCCCACGATCACCAAAACCGAGAACTACACCTACGACCTGGCCGGTAACACCACCTGCCGGCCGGCGCTCACCACTGGCGACGTCTGCCCCGGCGGCACCGCTACAGCGAAAGACAACCAAACCCTCACCTGGGACGACGAAGGTCACCTCGCCAAAACCAGCGACAAGACCGGCGACACCACCTACGTCTACGACGCCGACGGCAACCGCCTCATCCGTAAAGACCCGACCGGCTCCACCCTCTACCTGCAAGACGGCACCGAACTCCGCAAACCCACCACCGGCGACGCCACCGCAACCCGCTACTACACGGTCAACGGCAACACCATCGCCACCCGCACCCCCACCTCACTGACCTGGATGGTCAACGACAACCACGGCACCGGAACCGCGACCGTCTCCAACGACGCCAGCCTCACCGTCAACCGCCAACGCACCCTGCCCTTCGGCGCCAACCGCGGCACCAACCCCACCGCCTGGGTCGGCGACAAAGGCTTCGTCGGCGGCACCAAAGACAACACCGGCCTGACCCACCTCGGCGCCCGCGAGTACGACCCGGGCATCGGGCGGTTCACATCCGTGGACCCCGTGATGGACCTGGCCGACCCACAACAGTGGAGCGCCT
>JAWVDX010000492.1:0-2861 GCA_033857015.1 Gaiellaceae bacterium | reverse complement strand
GTCGTTGAGCTCCCAGCTGCCTGCTACGGGTGTGCGGGCGAAGAAGCGTTCCAGGGTGGCCTGCCATACCTCGTCGAATCCTTCGGCGCTGGTGCGGACCCGGACCTGCGCCCGGCTCGCGGACCCGCTGGTGTTCTCGCCGGGTTCGAGCAGGACTTCGAGGTCGCCGGAGCCGACCACGCCGACGTGAGCGCGGCGAGCCGGCTGACGGGAAGCCGGGAATTGGTAGCTGAGGGTGCGCATGTCAGCTCTCCTCTCCGTGAGCCGCGGTGTCGACGGAGTCCAGGAACAGGGCCGCAGCCAGGACATCCCCACTGCCTCCGGCCGACAGGCTCCGGCGGCGACACTGCTCGTCCAGATCGCCGAACAGTGCGTGCCCTCTGTCGGTGCTCGAACCGCCCGCCCGCAGGACGGCAGCGGCACCCGAACGCACTACCTGCAGGCCGTCGGGTCCGCCGCGGTGCAGCAGGCAGGTGTCTTCGAGCGTCGCCATCGAGGCCAGCAACGTGTCGGTGCGCGCGGTCTGCTCGCCGTGCCCTGCTGCCCGCGCGACGCGTAGCGCCGGTAGCGCGACGTGCATGGTGTGCGGGAACCCGGTCTGAGCCTCCCCCATCGCACCACGGGCGCCGAAACGCAGCCCTGCCCGAGCGCCATGCGACAGCGCGCGGGCCGGTAACGTTGGGTCGTCGATTCCGGCCAGGCGGGCTGCGAACCCTGCGGCGCTGTCGACGCTTGCCGTGACGGCCAGCCCGGCGGCCAGCAGACCGAGCGCCCACAACGCTCCGCGGTGGGTGTTCACGCCGGCGGTGGCCTGAAGCATCCGCTGTTCGCCGGCTCGCCCAATCGCACCGATCTCGGCCCGCAGCTCACGACCCAGCGGCAGGTTTGCCGCCGCTTCAGCGCAGCCGGCGATCGGCGCGGCTAGCGCGGCGGCGGAGGCCAGCAGTATCGCCACGTCCATGTCGTCGTGGGCTCCGCCGCCGCGGGTATCGACCAGCCCCGGTTTCGGGGTGAGCAGCGCCTCCTCGCGCAGTGCCTCGGCCGCGAGGTGACCCAGCGTTGCCGAGGTGAACAGAACTCGCGGGGCATCGAGCGTGACGGGCAGGGCAGTGGTCATCGCCATGAGTTCCTCCCTCACCAGTTCCGGAACTTCGCCGGCGGCTCGTACAGGCCCCCGGACCAGGCGACCAGGTCACCGATGCTCCGAGCCGCCAGCAGCGAACGGTCGGCCAACGACGTGTCGACGTTCAAGTCCGACGGCAGTGCCACCAGGCCGTCGCGACGCAGACCTTCCAGCGCGTTCGGATCGGCGCTGCGGCCCAGCGGTGTGACGCCGGCAATCGCGGCAAGCGCGGCTTTGCGGTCTTCGAGCGAGGTCGCCTTGTACAGGTAGGCCACCCCCTCTTCGGTGACGACATGGGAGACGTCGTCGCCGTAGATCATCACCGGCGGCAGCGGCATGCCTGCGTCCTGGCCAACCTTGATCGCGTCGAGCGATTCGACGAAGGTGGGCGTGCCGCTGGACTGGAACGTCTCCACGATCTGCACGACCAGTTTGCGGCCACGCATCCCGGCGCCCTCGCCGTATTGCAGGTCCAGCCACGCCGGGGTGGAGTGCCGACGGCCGTGCGGGTCGTGGCCCATGTTCGGCGCTCCCCCGAACCCGGACAGGCGACCTTCGGTGACGGTCGAGGAGTTCGCCTCCGAATCCACCTGCAACGTCGAGCCGATGAACATGTCGATCGCGTACTGCCCCGCGAGCTGACACAGCATCCGGTTGGAGCGCAACGATCCGTCGGCGCCGGTGAAGAAGATGTCCGGGCGGGCGGCGACGTAGTCGTTCATGCCAGACTCGCCGCCGAAGCTGTGGATCGTCTCGACCCAGCCTGACTCGATCGCCGGGATCAGCGTCGGATGCGGGTTGAGCGTCCAGTTGCGGCAGATCTTGCCCTTCAACCCCAGCTGCTCGCCGTAAGTCGGCAAGATCAGCTCGATCGCCGCAGTGCTGAACCCGACCCCGTGGTTGAGTGAGATGACCTGATGCCGTTCGTAGATGCCACGCAGCGCGATCATCGCCTGCAGGATCTGCAGCGGACCGATGCCTTTCGGGTCGCGCGTGAACAGCGGCTCGAGGAAGAACGGGCGGTCGGCCTGCACGACCAGGTCCACCCAGTCGCCAGGGATGTCGACGCGCGGCAACTGTCCCGCCGGCACGATCTCGTCGGCCTGAACGAGGACGATCCCGTCATGGAACGCGGCGGCCTCGGCGATGATCGGAGTGTCTTCGGTGTTCGGGCCGGTGTAGAGGTTGCCGTGCTCGTCGGCCGCGGACGCGCATAGCAGCGCGACGTCCGGCCGCAGATCGATCACCATTCGTGCATACAGTTCGACGTAGGTGTGGATCGCGCCGATCGACACCGTGCCATTCGCTACCAGCTGCGCGATCCGCACGCTTTGCGGGCCGGCGTAGGCAAGGTCGAGCTTGGACGCGATGCCCTGCTCGAACAGGTCCAGGTGCTCGCTGCGTGAGACCGACCCGATCAGCATGTGCAAGTCGTGCAGCGTCTTCGGATCGCACGCGGCCAGCGTGCGCGACAGGAAGTCCGCCTGCTTCTGGTTGTCGCCCTCCAACGCCACCTTGTCGCCGGGGCGGATCACTGCCTCCAGCACCTGACTCAACGCGGTGGGCCTAATCAGCTTGCCGTTGGTATGCCGATCAGCGCCGCTCAGGCGATCGCGTTTGGCGGTTCGCCGCGTGTCCCAGACACGATCATTCGTTGGTGCCGCAGTCATCATGAACGCTCCGTCCCGCCACCTGCATCGACAACACGCGCTGCAGGCAGCTGCTCGGTGGCCCCCGG
>JAWVDX010000491.1:0-3133 GCA_033857015.1 Gaiellaceae bacterium | reverse complement strand
ACGTCTACGCGGCGTTGCGTGCCGGGGCGTCCGGATTCCTCGTCAAGGACATGGCGCTGGAGGACATCCTCGCCGCGATCCGCGTCGTCGCCGCAGGCGACGCCCTGATAGCCCCGAGCGTCACCCGGCGCCTGATCGAGGAGTTCGCCGGCCGCCCCGAACCCGCCCAGCGACCACCTCGGACGGTCGAGGGCATCACCGAACGGGAACGGGAGGTGCTGACCCTGGTGGGGCGCGGCCGGTCCAACTCCGAGATCGCCGCCGACATGTTCATCAGCGTCCCGACCGTCAAGACGTACGTGACCCGGCTGCTCGCCAAGCTCGACGCCCGCGACCGGGTCCACCTAGTGATCATCGCCTACGAGTCGGGCCTGGTGGCGCTGCCCCGGTGAATGACGATCCCTTGGCCCCCGAGAGATCGCGGGCTTCAGCCGGCCAGCTGGAAATGCCAGATGATCGTCGTGGGTGTCCCGGCGTAGGCCGCGCTCGTCGCCGACGGCACGATGTCCAACAGGGACCACGGCCAGTCGTCCCATGGCCCACCGCGATGTCCTCGGCCGGTGGTGGGGTTCGCGGCCGGCCGGCAGGCGGAGTTCGTCGCAGCGTCGAACCTGCATGCCCAGCGGCAAGGCGGCGCTGAGGTAGTCACTGGCCGGGTGGCAAATTTACGCTGGAAACTACGGGGAGGGCGGCGATGCCCCCGCTAAACGTGCGCACCACCTCACCGGTCGACTCGTAGACCGTCCGGGTTGCGCCCTGCGGTGAGGACGGTGATGACGATGGATCGGGATGACGAGGAGCACCCGAAGGAGCGTGGTCGCCCGGTCGTGCGGTCGGCGTAGTCGATGTCGAGTCGTGCGGGGTATCCCGACGACGTCGGTGGCGTGGTCATGTGTCCTCCAGGGTGGTGAGTGGGACCGTTCGGCGTTCGCCGGCAGCCTCGTGCGTAGGGTGCGAGTCGGCGTCGTCGTCCACGCCGCGGCGAGGGTCGACGGTCTCCACGGAGATCAGGGTGACGCCGAGGTCGCGGATCTTGGTGAGCAGCCCGTGCAGCTCCGCCTGGTCGGCGACGACCCCAGTCAGGCTCGTCGTCCCGTCGTCGTCATAGGTCAGGGTGAGGTCGCCGAACCAGGGCGACCAGTGGTGGTCCAGGTGCCCGCCTACCCGAAGCCGGTAGCGGGCGGGCGGCTGTCGTCCTGGTGAGCGGGTCATGACGCCCCGACCTTCGCGGTCACCCTGATGGTTCGGCGGCTGTGGTGTCGGCGGATGACGTATTCCGCGACGGCGAGGTTGATGACCCAGCCCGCACCCAGGCTCAGGTCGGTGGTGAGCTCGCTGGCGCCGAAGACGGCGCCGCCGATGCCCTGGGTGAACACCTGCGTGCCGGCGCCCAGGGCCAGGGCGTAGGCGCGGGTCATCCATGCTCGGTGACCGGCGATGTCACGCCGGCGGATGGCGGCGAAGCCGAGGGTGATGCTGGCGGCCATGCTCGACCCGAACGCGAGCCGGAAGACGTAGGCCAGCTCGCCGGTGCCGGGCTGGCGTGGGTAGAACAGCGTCATCCAGAGCGCCGAGAACGCCACCGCCAAGCCCAGCACCACCAGGACTCGCCCGGCCATCCGGTGCCAGCCCGGACGACGGCGCCGGAACCGGCTCGAGAACTGGAAAGCGCCGAGGGTGGCGTAGGTGACGGCGCTGATGATGTGCACGACCACGGGCACCGGCGAGGCCGTCATGTGCGGGTTCGCCGGCAGGAGGAGCGGTCCGCCGGACAGCTCGACCAGGCGCAGCGAGCCCGCGATGGCGGGCACCAGCACGAGGGCGACCAGCGCGAACGGCACCCACCCGGTCGACCAGGTCGACTGGGTGGGGCGTACCGCCACGGGCACGGTCACTTTGCGCCGGCCGGGTCGAACTGTGAGCTGACGGCGCTTGTCCGCGGTCGAGTGGCCGGAGTGCGCTGCTCGCGCCACAGCGAGTAGCCGAGGCCGACCAGGGCGACTCCAGTGGGGATGGCGAACAGCCTGAAGTTGACCTGCGGCAGCAGGGGGATCGCGAGGGTGGCGACGGCGCCGACGGCGAGGAGCGTGGCGGCCCAACGGGCGAGGATGCGGGCGCGGAACAGGGCGATGCCGAACAGGAGGCCGCCGGCGAGGTAGCCGACGCCGGCGACCTGGCTGAGAGGGACCATCAGGCCGATGTCGCCGGTCGCGTGGCCGCCGGGAACGGCCACGGCGAGGACGTCGGTGACGTATCCGGGTGAGGTGCCGGCGATGGAGGGGACGACGACCACACCGATGACTTCGGTGCTGAGCATGAGGAGGAAGCCGGTGGCGAGCACGAGGTACCCGATCAGGCCGAGGACTCCGGTCCGCGTCACCTGCCGCAGGTACATGCCGGTGATGCCGGCGAGCGACAGCGAGGCGAACAGCACCTTCATCGTCTGGCGCACCTTCCACTCAGTCGTGGAGATGAAGGCGAGGTCCAGGTGGGGGTGGTTGATCTGGACGCCGATGTACAGCAGGCCCCCGACGACGACGGCGACGCCGGCCGCGCGGGTGAGGGTGGTGGTGGTGATGGTCATCGGGTTCGCGGCGTGGATACGCCCGCCTTCAGGCGGGTGAGGACACGCCGCTCCCTCCCCTCAAAGATTGCCTTACACAATGGACCGGTAAGATGTGATACATGGATAACGGTGGGCGGAAGCGGGCTTTCAAGTACCGCTTCTATCCATCCCCAGCCCAGGCCGATGTTCTGAACCGGACGTTCGGCTGCGTGCGGCTGGTCTACAACCGGGCACTCGAAGAACGCACCCGCGTCTACGCGACCGAACGTCGGTCGATGACCTACGTGCAGTCGTCGGCAGCCCTCACGGAGTGGAAGAAGACCGACGAGCTCGCGTTCCTCAACGAGGTGTCCTCGGTTGCGCTGCAGCAGGCGTTGCGTCACCTTCAAGGCGCGTACGCCTCGTTCTTCGCCAAGCGCGCGAAGTACCCGCGTTTCAAATCGAAGAAGAAGTCCCGTGCGTCGGCCGAGTACACCCGGTCCGGGTTCAAATGGCGTGACGGGCGGCTGACGCTCGCGAAGATGACCGAGCCACTGAACATCGTCTGGTCGCGTCCGCTGCCTGAGG
>JAWVDX010000490.1:0-2966 GCA_033857015.1 Gaiellaceae bacterium | reverse complement strand
AGACGAGGGGGCGCGGTGCGTGCGGGACGATTCGGTCGGATTCGCGGTAGCCGAAGGCGTCGTAGAGGTGCACCTTGCGGTAGACGCCGATCGTGCGTCCCTGCTCGTCGACGGCGAGCACAGCGTTCGTGCACCGGTTGTCGCTAGTGGGCGCCTCGGTCATGCCGGCGATGACCGCCACGCCCGCGTTCTTCGCCGCCTGGGCGATCGACTGGGCGAACGGTCCGTCCACCGGCTCGGCCGCGGGCCGGACGTCGGCGGCCGGATCCGGGTCGGAGTACATCGCGTTCTCGGGCAGGACGACAAGCGACGTTCCGCGCGTGGCCGCGTCGGCGATCAAGCGCGTGGCCGTGGCGAGATTCTGTGCCTTGTCCGTGGTGGCGGCGAATTGGGCGACGGTGACATACATCGGAATTGGCTCCGTTCTCGGTTGGTGTCGGTTCAGGGCTGGGTGCCAACGGGAACTCTCTCGGCCATCGCCAGAGTTTCCGCCAGCGCGGCTTCGAAGCCCGCCATCAGGGCGGCGTGTTCGGCGAGCAGCACCACCTGCTCCGCCCCGTGGCCGAGCGCGAATTCCTTCTCCGCCCGCGCCCAGGCGGGTAGCACCCATGGCTTGCCGGCGCGGCGCGCGGCGTCGGCGACGGTCAGCAGGTCGGCGAAGTCGGCGTCGGTCCTGGAGTAGGCGCCACGTGCTCGGCGGAGCGACAGATCGCTTGGGCCGACGAACACTCCGTCGACCGTGTCCAGGGCGAGGATCGCGTCGATGTCCTCAAATGCGCCCGCGTCCTCGATCATTGGGTAGACCCGTGTCTGGATATCCTGTGCGGCCACCCAGGCGTCGTCGAAACCGCCGTACCTCGCCGTCCGCCCACCGGCAAAGCTGCGATCGCCGCGGGGCGGGAACTTGCCGTAGGCACAAACGGCGGCGGCGTGAGCGAGGTTCTCCACGTGCGGGATGACCACAACGTCGGCTCCGAAGTCGAGCGCCTGTTGGATCGGGCCGCGCTCGGGTGCAAGGACTTTTGCGAGCACCCGCAGACCGACGGCCCGCAGGAACGGTATGAACCGCTCGAGGTCGGCGAGATCGAACGATCCGTGTTCGATGTCGAGTACCACTGCTCCGTATCCGAGGTCGCGGACGATTTCTGCGGCCGCGGTGTTCGGTCCGGACAGCCACGCCGCCCAGCGGTGAGCGGCGGCCGGGTCAAGGTCTGGTGTCGTAGTCGCGTGTTGTGTCATAGGAGTAGTCGATCCCGTCGTATACCTGGTGTATTCTATCGGTTGAAGCGGCGACAGAGGATCTTCGCTACTAGGGAGGGCGACGATGACGTCGAGCGACCTGCAGACCTCGGCACGGGACCTCGCTTACCAGTGGACCCGTGATGCCATCCTCAACGGGTACTTCCCCGAGGGCTCCTTCCTCGAGGAGAAGGTCGTGGTGGAACAGACCGGGGTGTCCAGGACTCCGGTGCGGGAGGCCCTGCACCGGTTGGCCGCTGAGCGGTTCGTGGAATTGCTGCCCCGGCGGGGGGCGCAGGTGCGACGGACGACTGCCGCGGAACTCTTCGAGACGTACGAGATGCGGACCGTCCTGGAAGGACACGCATTCCGGGTGCTGTGCGAGCAGAGACTCCCCATACCTGACATGTCCGCGCATCTGGACGAGATGGAGGATCCCGATCGACTTGTCGAGATCATGGCGGGCAACAGGGCGGTCATCGCCGACCATGCGTTGCGGGACTACGAGTTTCATTTCTCGTTCGTCCAGGCGACCGGTAACTCGGTGTTGATCGATCTGTATTCCAGCCTGCGCTCGCGTTACCAGCGGATCGGGGTCAATGCGGTCGCGCTGCGTCCGTCCCGGATGTCGGTGATACTTCCTCAGCACCGGGCGATCTTCGAAACGTTGCAGCGGCACGACTTTCAGGGGGCGATCGAGCTGTTGCGCGAGCATCTGCGACCCGACGCCGCTGTTGTCTCGGGCCTGAACTGATCGCACCCGGCGGCGGTCCGTCGTCATGCGCTCATCGCCTGCCAGGCGCGCCGGCGCTCGGCCTGTGCCACCGGATCCGGCACCGGCGCTGCAGCGATGAGCCGCTTGGTGTAGTCGGAGCTCGGTGACCGCAGGACGCTGCCGGCCGGGCCGCTTTCCACCACGCGGCCGTGTTGCAAGACGGTGACCTGATCCGACAACAGCTCGATGACTGCCAGATCGTGACTGATGAACAGGCATGAGAAGCCAAGCCGCTCTTGAAGTTCGGAGAGCAACGCCAGCACGGTTGCCTGCACGGATACGTCGAGTGCGGACGTGGGCTCGTCGGCGATCAAGAACTCGGGGTCGAGGGCGAGCGCTCGCGCGATGCCGATGCGCTGCCGCTGCCCGCCGGAGAGCTCGTGCGGAAACCGGTCGGCCCAGCCGGACGAGATCTCGACGCTGTCCAGCAGCATGCTCACCCGGTTTCGGATCTCAGTACGCGAGCCGAACTTGTTGATCTGCATCGGCGCTGCCACCGAGTCGCCGATCGACAACCGGGGATTCAGCGATGAGCCCGGGTCCTGGAAGACCATCGAGTAGGAGCGGCGCAGCCTGCGCCTGTCGGCACGGCTCGCCGAGTACGGATCAATCCCGCCGATCCGGACCGTGCCCGCCGCCGGGCGTAGCAGCCCTGCAATCGCCCGGCCGATGGTCGACTTCCCCGACCCCGACTCGCCGACCAGCCCGTGCACGCTGCCCCGGCGGATCGCCAAGTCGACCCGGTGTACCGCGTGAAAGTGCTTGCGCCCCAGGCCTCCCGGGTAGACGACGTCGAGTCCGGACACCTCGACCGACAGCTCGCGATCGGATGCAGACTGGGCCTCCTGTTGTGCACTTGGCCGCGGCACGGCGGCGAGCAGCTGCGCGGTGTACTCAGCCTCTGGCTTCTCGAAGATCTGTCTGACCGGTGCTGCCTCGACCACGGTGCCCG
>JAWVDX010000489.1:0-3603 GCA_033857015.1 Gaiellaceae bacterium | reverse complement strand
CCGGATCATCGCCGAGTGTGCCGGCAACCCTCTCGCCCTGCTCGAGCTCCCCGGCGGAGTGACAACGACGGAGCTGGCCGGCGGCTTCGGCGTCGCCGGTCCGCTGCCGCTGGCTGACAGGATCGAGCAGAGCTTCCTGCGGCAGATCGCGCCACTACCGGAGACGACCCGGCGGCTGTTGCTGCTGGCCGCCGCCGAGCCCGTGGGCGACTCGGCGCTGCTGTGGCGCGCTGCCGAACGCCTGGGCATCAGCGTCGGGGCCGCAGGCCCGGCCGAGACGGCCGGCCTGCTCACCATCGCCGCCCGGGTGACATTTCGTCATCCCCTCATCCGCTCGGCGGTCTACAGGTCGACGTCACCGCATGAAAGACGCGAGGCACATCGCGCGCTGGCGGAGACCACCGATCCGCGGCGCGACCCGGATCGGCGTGCTTGGCACCTCGCGCAGGGGGTCTTCGGGCCCGACGAGGACATTGCCGCCGAGCTCGACCGATCCGCCAGCCGGGCCCAGGCGCGCGGCGGCCTGGCCGCGGCAGCCGCCTTCCTCCAACAGTCCGCCGCCCTGACGCCCGAGCCAGCACGGCGGGCGAAGCGCGCACTGGCTGCGGCAACGGCAACGGCCCATGCTGGTGGGTTCGATGCCGCGTTGCGACTACTGGCAACAGCTGAGGCCGGGCCGCTCGAGGAGCTCGAGCACGCCCAGGTCGACCTACTGCGCGGGCAGATCGCGGTCGCATCCAGCCGCGGTAAAGACGCCCCACCGTTGCTGCTCAAGGCTGCCAGGCGCCTCGAGCAGCTCGACGTCCGGCTTGCGCGCGAGACGTACCTCGAAGCGATCTCTGCAGCGCAGTACGCCGGCCGGTTCCTGACCGACGGCGGTCTGCGCGAGGTGGCCGAGGCCGCCCGAGCCGCGCCGCCGCCGTCGCAGCCGCCAGGCGCGCCAGACCTTCTGCTCGATGGCCTGGCGCTGCTGATCACCGAGGGCCACGCGGCCGCGGCGCCGACGCTCAAGCGGGCAGTGAGTGCCTTCTCCGCAAAGGACCTCTCCGCCGAGGACGGACAGCGCTGGCTCTGGATCGCCTGGCCCTCCGCCCAGATCCTGTGGGACGACGAGGCCTGGCACAAGCTCACCACACGAGGGGTTCAACTGGCGCGGGACGCCGGTGCACTGGCCGTGCTACCCATCGCCCTGCAGCAACGGGCCGGACTCGAACTGTACGAAGGCCATTTCGACGCGGCCGCCATGTTGTGCGATGAGGCGGCGTCGATCGCCGAGGCGACAGGAGGTGCGCTCCCGCCCTATGTCCCCCTCACAATTGCTGCATTCCGCGGCCGGGAGGGTGAGGCGTCCGAGCTGGCGAAGACGAACATGAGCGACGTCATGCGTCGAGGAGAGGGATTGGGGCTGAACTTCGTGCCCTGGGCGATGGCGGTCCTTTACAACGGCCGCGCCCGCTATGCGGACGCGCTGGCCGCAGCGCAGCGAGCCTGCGAAGACCCAGACGAGCACGTGTGGCCGGTGATGGCCACGGTGGAGCTGATCGAGGCCGCGGTTCGAAGCGGCGTCCCCGAACAAGCAGCGGGGGCCTTGGAGCGGCTTTCGGACAGCACACGGGCCAGCGGCACCGAGTGGGCGCTCGGCATCGAAGCCTGCGCGCGAGCGTTGCTCGGCGACGGCGAGACCGCCGAGCGTCTGTATCGCGAGGCGCTCGACCGGCTGAGCCGCACCCGGATTCGCTGGTCGCTCGCTCGCGCGCATCTCCTCTACGGAGAGTGGCTGCGCCGCGAGAACCAGCGCAGCGACGCCCGCGAACACCTGCAAATCGCACACCAGATGTTCGTCTCCATGGGAGCCGACGGCTTCGCCGAGCGAACCGCCCGCGAGCTGGGTGCCACCGGCGAGCGCGTCCGCAAACGCACCCCCGATACCGCCACTCAGCTCACCGCCCGGGAGATTCAGATCGCCGGGCTCGCCAGCGATGGCTTGTCCAATCCCGACATCGCCGCGGAGCTGTTCATGAGCCGACGGACCGTGGAATACCACCTGCACAAGATCTTCACCAAACTCGCCGTCACCACTCGCAACCAACTCGCCCTCGCCCTGGCCGCCATGCGAGCCGACGAGCCGCGATAACCCCGTCAGCGACAGCTGACTGTCGGACGCGCATGGCTGTCGGGCGCGTCTGTGGAGTTCACGGATGCGAGCTGGATTCGGTCATGCCTACCGTGACCTCAGCACGCTGGAGACCCGGAGGAGAAAATCATGGCGATCGAGAAGCAGGACGTCGCATCGCCTCACAGGGGACGGCCGTTGCGCGGACTCCTGTCGAAGAACCCAGGCCCGAGAACCGATCTCACGTCACCGATCAATACCAAAGATCCGGTAGCTGACAACGCCCCCCTCCGCCACTGGCATCTTGTCGGCGACCGCTGGCGGCCGCTGCACGAGCAGCTGAACGCGCTGAGCGACGCAGCCACCTGGATACGGGCCTGGGCTCCCGAATCCCCGTCGGCATCGGGCATCGCCGAGCCGGCGGAGCTCGCCGCGGAGCTCAGTGTCGCGTCAGTTCAATGCGGCCACGACTACGCGGCCGTGATTGTTTCGGGTGTAGTGGACGGTGTCGCCGTCCGTCAGCTGCGCTCCTGTCTGCGCGGGCTGATCGATGGCGGGATGCACAGCCTGCTGATCGACCTGTCTCAGGCATCCGGGGCCGACGGCAGGCTGGGTCTCATGCTCGATCGCGCCGAAATCGCGCTGCGGATGCGACACGGACGGCTGGTCCTGCTCAACGTCCCGCCCGGCATTCGTTCGTCTCTCGACATCGGTCGCATCTCCCAATCGTTGGCCATCTGCACGAACAACGGCGGCGGGCATGCGGAGCTCACGGATGCGAACGGCCTCCGTTGATTTCTACGGTGACCTTCCGCCGCTAACGCGGTGGGCCCGCCTCCAGATATCACCACGAGAAGAAAGGCCAACTATGAAGGCACTGTCTGACCAGCTCACCGATCTCGCTGCGCGGTCGAAGAAAACCGAGGACGTCGTTGCGGCAGCGCGGGAGAAGAACCGCGCGAGGCTCGAGAGCCAGCGGGACAAGTTGAAGACCTCGATCGCTGATGGCAACGCCAAAGCGAAGGAGCGCGCCTCGTCGGCCGAAGCATCCACGCAGGAATGGTGGAACGACACCCGCTCATCCGTAGACGCACGGTTCGCCACGATGCGGGCCGAGGCAGACGAACGGCGCACCGAGAAGGACATCAAGAAGGCCGAGCACCACGCTGATCAGGCTGAGCAGGACGCTGCGGACGCGATCGACTGGGCGCTCTACGTCCTGGACCAGGCCGAGTACGCGGTTATCGATGCCGTCATCGCCCGCGCAGACGCCGACGACCTGGCTCTGAGCGACTAGCGCCGGCGAGTCTGCGACAGGAGCTGGCATGAGGAGTCCTGCCTCACCCCTGATCTGGCGGGGGATTCTCGCCATTCTCGTCGGAGTCATCGCCGTCGCGTGGCCCGGCATCACCGTAGGCGCGTTCGTCATCCTGTTCGCTGTCTACGCGTTCCTTTCCGCGGGCATGCAAGCAATGCGGGCGTTTCGATCC
>JAWVDX010000488.1:0-3310 GCA_033857015.1 Gaiellaceae bacterium | reverse complement strand
CTCCTTCAGGATTCGGCTTCGACCAGGGCCAGGCCTTCGCCGCGCCAGTGGCCGATTGAGGTGACAACCACCTGGGTCAATGGGCCTTGCATCGCGCGCTCGACCGCCAAATCACCGGCCGAGTCGTCGGCTGGCGGATAAAGCTTACCACGGCTGACCGCGATCGCGGCGAGCGCCACGTTCATCGGAAACTGCGGCTCGAAAGCATGTCCGAGATAGGTGCCGGTGGCGCGGACGGCAACGTCCTTGTGCTCGGCGAGGAACGCGCGCTCCTCGGCGGTCGCGGGCGCAGCCCCGGTTGCCCCCGAAATGACCGCGACCTTGCCAAGCTGCAGGCGCCCGGAAATCTTGTCCCACAACCGCTTGAGGGCCGCGGTGACGTCGCCTGGCTTGCGATTGACGCGATCTGACAGCACGGCGCTGATCCGCGCGATGCGCTTGGCGCCTCGCGCCTCGGCATGCGCGCGGGATTCGATCACCAGGAATGCGCCGAGAGCCGCGAGCGCCAGTCCCGGACTGGCCTCGCGCTGCCAGACCGGAGCGAACGTGTTCTTCAAGGCGAAGCTGCCGAACTCATAGAGCATCAAGAGGTCGGGCCGCTCGGAGTTGTGGCTGCCGCCGACCAGCGCGATGTCGCTCTGGCCGGCCTCGATGCGGGACAGCGCGATGCGGATCGCATCGACGCCCGCAGATTCCTCGCCCATGAAGGTGCGCGACGAGCCGGTGACGCCGTGCACGATCGAGATGTTGCCGGCGAGAAGGTTGGACAGCTGCGCGAGAAACAGCGTCGGCCGCAGATCGCTCATCAGGCGCTCGTTGAGAAAGGCCTCCGGTTTCTCGGCGGCGGGCAAGCCTGAGAGGATGGCAGTGTCGGCCGCGATATCGCGCTCGCCGCCACCGGCCGCGACGATCATGTCGGTGCGCGCCAGGATTTCAGTGTTGCCTTTGATGCCGGCGGATTCGAGCGCCAGCCCGGCGGCGTAGGTGCCGATGCGTTGCCACGCCTCCATCTGGCGCTGGTCGCCCTTCTTCGGGATCTGCTTGTCGAAGTCGAGCGGCGCGAGCTTGTGGATGATGTAGGGCGGGTAGGTGGCGGCATCCGCCTGCGGATGTCCGGCGCCGAGCGCCTGCCAATGCGCGTCCGGCCCCTCGCCGAGACACGAGACAATGCCGATTCCCGTGATCCAGGCTTCGCGCGCCGCCTCAGCCATTGACCACGGTCTCCATCGGGAATGCGATGCGCCGCGCGACCTCATGGATGCTGGCGAGGAATTCTCCCTTCGGGAAATCGACCACCCGGAATGTGATGTCGGCATTGCAGACGGTCTTGCCGTCCACCTTCACCTCGGCCTCCGTCAGCGCAAAGCCCGAACCTTCGTGCATGATCTTCGCCGTTACCATGAGAGCCTGTCCCGGCGTGACGAAGGTACGCAGCTTGACCTCCTTCAGCGCCGCGAGAAACGGCATCTTCTCGAAGCGGGTGCGCGCGATGAGCAGCCAGCCGGCCGCCTGCGCCATCGATTCGATCAGCAGCACGCCCGGCATCAGCGGCCGGCCCGGAAAATGCCCTTCGAAAATAGTGCTTTCGGTCGGAACGTTCGCCTCAACGCGGATCGTCAGGTCATTGAGGTTGAGATCGATGATCCGGTCGATGAGCTGGAAATACTCGATCCGCATTGGTCCCTGACATTATTTTCCCTTGGCAGCGACCAGGTCGTCGATGCGAGCGCAGAGGTTTTTCAACACGAAATACTGCTCGGTCGTCGCCTTGCCGTCGTTGACCTCCTGGGTCCATTGCTCGAGCGGCAGCTTGATCCCGAACGCCTTGTCGATGGCGAAGGCGATATCGAGGAAGTCCAGGCTGTCGATGCCGAGATCGTCGATGGCGTGGATCTCGGGCGTGATCGTGTCGCGTGGAATATCGCATGTTTCAGCAATAATGTTGGCCACGGTCTCGAACGTCGAAGGCATCGTTAAATCCCTGAATGGTAACGGTTTTTTAGCCGCGCCTGGAAGCGGCGCGACGCCGGGACCGACGTGGGTTCCGTCCCGGTTCCCCCATGGCTGAGCCGGATGCCCGTATAGCGAAGAGGGCCGGGCAGTTCAATGGTGGCGGGATTTTCTCCAAAGGGGCGGAATTTGCGAATTTTTGAGGCGACAACTGCCGCATCGATGGCGCCGGGCGTCCAGGGGCGCGATGGCGAGCAGCCGCAATGAGTGATGCGGTTTGGCTGAAACGTTTTCTCGAGCGGCGCGTTCAGATGCTCAGGTACATTGGTTTCACAAAATGGCCGCCGAGATTCCTTCTCGCAGCCCCTTCGCGGCCGCACCTGCAGTGTGTGTGCCGGAACTCCATTCACAAAGCTGGAGATCGCGGATGCGCGGGAGAAGGTTGGTCGCTACCTGTTTCCTTGGCTGCTGTTTCATCGCTCCGACACAAGCCGAAACTGGAATTGCTTCCGTCTACGCCTATGCCGGCGGAAAGACCGCCAGCGGCGAGCGGGCCAACCCCGGCACACTGACCGCCGCCCATCGGACCCTGCCGTTTGGCACCAGCGTGAGAGTCACCAACAAGACAAACGGCCGCGCCGTTGTCGTCCGCATCAATGATCGCGGTCCGTTCAAGCGTGGTCGTATCATCGATGTGACGCCGGCTGCGGCGCGCCAGCTTGGATTTGGCGGGCTTGCTCCCGTCACGCTGAGCTTGATGTGACGACGAAAGCAGGCTGATCAGCGCGGCTGCACCGGCACGTCGACAGGGGTGCAGCCCCGCCGGCCGATCAGCACGCAATCCTGATCCTTGCGCATATGCGCCATGACATCGGCGATCCAGATGCCGGTGACGACCAGCACGACCGTCACCGCCAGTCCGAGCGCGTTCATGGTCATGCGGTGACGGAAGTCGTCCGGCTCACCCGGAGCGCGTTCGTATTTTTCGAGGTCCGGCATCGGCGGCGGCCGCGGCACGTTTCGTGCAAACAACGAGCCGCGCGGACGGAACGGCAGGATTCGACCTTCGGGTTTGCTCGACATTGGACTGGGCACGGCTCGATCCGTTGACGGACGCAGCGATATTACCACGGGATTCCCCGGTGCGCCCGGCGCCTGATCCCTGGTTTTACGACTCTACTAATCACGGCCGGACCTTTCCGCCATAGCGGTTCCGCACCTCAGCCATAGCCCCGGCGCAGCGGTGGACGCTTGCACGGGGCGGGCCTATAGAAGGTTCCATGAATTCGGGCCGTTTTCGCCGCGGGACGATAGCGCTGGTCGCCGCCTACACAATGGCGCTGCAGGCGCTCTTTGCGGC
>JAWVDX010000487.1:0-2771 GCA_033857015.1 Gaiellaceae bacterium | reverse complement strand
CTTGGAGCGGTCTTCGCCCACGCAGTCACAGGGACTTCGCAAGACGGTTTCTACGCCGAATGGCGGGAAATCTGCCTTGCGACCGTCGAAGGCGACCTGATCAGCCGCATCGAGATGTTCGACGAGGAGGACATCGACGCCGCACTCGCGCGGTTCGACGAGCTCAATCGGCCCGCGCATCGGCTGGAGAACGCGGCAACCCAAGTGAGCGACGTCTATCTAGAACGAATGGCGGCCCGCCATTGGGAGGCAATGGCAGAAATGCTGGCCGACGACTATTACACGGACGATCGTCGTCATCTCGTGGGCGGTGGGATCCACGATCGAGATGCCGAGATCGTCAATGCGCGAGTGGGCGCCGACATCGGCGTTACGCATATCACGCAAGCCATCCTTGCGACCCGCGGCGAGCGCCTCGCCCTCTGCCGTGTCCGCTACTCGGGCCGCGATCAAGGACGAGTGGCGTTCCTCATAGAGGTACTGGCCGTCGTGGAAGTCAACGCAGACAACAGAATCACGGCGGCCGTCGTGTTCGATACCGACGACTTCGACAGCGCCTTCGCGGAGCTCGACGCCCGGTATCTGGCGGGCGAAGCGGCCGCACACGCGCACACTTGGTCGGTCATTGCACGGGGCTTTGCCGCGCTCAATCGGCACGAAGTGCCGCCGACCACGCCGGACCTCGTGAACGTCGATCACCGCCGGGGCACCGCGTATGCCCCCGGTGAGCTGATCTCATACGTCCGCGCCGGGTGGGACCTCGGCCAGAACATTTGGACCTACCCGGAGGTCGTGCATCGGCTGAGCAAACACGGGGCGGTGGTCACGCATGCGGCGCATGGAATCTCGCAGGAGGGCTTTGAGGCGGAGTGGCGGGGCGTCGACCTCCTGACGGTCGACGGGGACATGGTCAACCGGTGCGAGACATTCGACGAGGCAGACCTCGACGCCGCCGTCGCGAAGTTCGACGAGCTCAGTCGGCCCGCACCGCGGCGGGGAAACACGGCAAGCCGCGTGTACGGACGCCTCCATACGTACTTCGCGGCGCGCAACTGGGACGCGATGGCGGCAATGCTGGCCGATGACAGCTTGATGGACGATCGTCGTCGGGTCGTGGGCGCGGGAGTCCGTCGCGGTCGGAATGCCACGATGGCCGCATGGCGGGCGATCGCCGAAATACGAGTAACGAACAACGCGGCGGTCGCCATTGCGACCCGCGGGACCCGCCTCGCACTTTGTCGAACTCGGGCAGGGACAAGCAGCTCTGAGGCGTTCGACGTGGAGGCACTCCAGATCGTCGACATCGACGCCGACGAGCGGATGGTGGCGTTGGTCTCGTTCGACCCCAATGACATCGGCGCCGCCTTCGAGGAGCTCGACGCGCGGTACCTCGCCGGCGAAGCGGCGACCCACGAACACACGTGGTCAGTAGTCGCACAGGCCTTCGCTGCAGTGAACAGGCACGAGCTCCCTGGGTTAACGCCGGACTGGGCGAATATCGATCACCGACGAGCAAGCGCGTTCGCGCCCGGTGACATGGCCGCTTACACACAGGCCACGTTCGAACAACTTCCGGACGCGACGTTCTACGTCGAGGCCGTGCATCGGCTGAGCGACCTCGGAGCAGTCGTCACCCAAGCTGCACATGGGACCTCGCAGGAGGGCTTCGAGGCCGAGTGGCGCGAGATCGGCATCCTGATAGTCGAAGGGGACCTGCTCGGTCGCTACGAGCTATTCGACGAGGCAGACATCGACGCCGCGATCGGGCGGTTTGAGGAACTGCACCCACAAACGCGGCGACTGGAAAACGCGGCAAGCCGAGTGGCCGGGCGCGTCTGGACATGCTTTGCGGCCCGCGAGTGGGCCGCGATGGCGGAGCTGGTGGCGGATGACATTTGTACAGATGATCGCCGTCGGGTCGTCAACGCCGGCATCCGGCACGGTCGAGATGACCACCTGGCGGACATGCGAGTCCTCGCCGAGATGGGGGCGAACATAACGTCGACCGTCATCGCGACCCGCGGGGAACGCCTTGCCCTCAACCGTATCTGCTCCGCGAACCAGGAAGAGTTCGGCGTCGAGCTGCTCAGCATCATCGAGGTCGGCGCCGACAACCGGGCGTTGGCCGGCGTCTCGTTCGACCCCAATGACATCGACGCCGCCCTCGAGGAGCTCGATGCCCGGTACCTCGTCGGCGAAGCGGCCGATTACGCACACACATGGTCGGCCGTCGCGGGCGCCTTCGCCGCGATTAATCGGCACGAATTCCCGCCGACGACACCGGACTGGGTCAACGTCGACCACCGACGAGCTACACCATTCGCGCCAAACGACTTGAGCGCAGTCATCGATACCTCCATGGATCTCACGCCCGACCTCAGAAGTCACGTTGAGACCGTGCATCTGCTGGGTGACTTCGGAGCAGTCGTCACCCAAGTCTCGTATGGGACTTCGCATGAGGGCTTCGAGGCGGAATGGCGGTTCATCAACCTGTTGACCTTCGAAGGCGACCTCATCAACCGCTGCGAAGTGTTCGACGAGGCCGACCTCGACGCCGCGCTCGCCCGCTTCGACGAGCTCAACCGGCCGGCACCGTAGCGGAACCGCTCGCGTCGTAACGTCACGGCCATGACGGTCTACGCCCTGAACCTGTTCGACGTCGCCAACCGCGACGAATACCTGGCCTACTCCAAGCGGTCGGCGGCCGAGGTCGGCAGACACGGCGGCCGCGTGGTCGCGCTCGGCAAGTTCCGCGAGTCCATCCTCGGCGA
>JAWVDX010000486.1:0-3456 GCA_033857015.1 Gaiellaceae bacterium | reverse complement strand
GCGGATATTGGGCGAGGCGGGCGAGATTTTCTTCCTGGAACTTGTGCTCGAACGCGATCCAGTCGGACCAGGCCTGATTGAGCGGCTTGCCGAAGACATGGGCGAACTGGCTGGCGTAGAAGGCCTTGGAATCCTCCGAGCGGCGGAGCCAGTCCATCGTCTTGTCGACGCCGTAAGTCAGCGCGAGGTACGAAAAGAAGCGGGTGCCATAGAGATAGGAGTTGGCGCCGACCTGGAAGTCGGTCTGGGTGCCCTCGCTCTCCAGCCCGAGCGGGGAGAACAGCCGCAAGTGATCGTGAACCTTGGCGCGGAAGACCATTTCGTCATAGCCGCCCTGCGCGCGGCCGAGACCGCCCGCCATCCAGGTTTCGTGGAAGACCGCGCTTCCTTCCATGTACCAGCGCGGCGTCAGGTTCCGGGGACTGGTGAGGAAATTGTAGAGGATCGATTCCGGGTGCTTCTGCAGCGGCATCGGCTTGCCGCCGAGGAAGTGGCGCCAGAAGGCGTCGCGGCTGTTCCACACGTCGATCGTGCCGACGTGGGTCAGCTCATGGTTCATCAAAGTGTAGAAGCGCTCGCCCGGCGAGAAGGTCTCCATCGACAGCGACAAGGGCGCGACGTCGAGCAGGACCATGTCGCTCGGGGAACCGAGCGCCGCGGCGTTGCCGTAGTCGGAGAAGTCCTTGAGCAGGATCGTCACCGGCTCCCACGGCTTCCAGTTGAGGTTCTTCTTGTGGAAGGCGAGCGAGTTTTCGAACGCGCGGGCGATGTAAGGCGTGAGATAGGTCTGAAGCGGGTCGAGATAGAGGAGCGTCAGGTTCTTCGTCTCGAGCTTCGACAAATGGAATCCGGATGCATCCTGCGGGACGTGCTCGGGGTCTTTCGTCTCGGGCGCGGTCGGCCCGGTCGGCGGCGGATTGCTGTCGGGTTGCGGCTTCTCGACGACGGTCGTCGTGTCGGTCGGCGGGGGCAGCGGCGGTTGCTTGGCCGGGGTCTGGGCGAGCAGGGGAGCGGCGCAGGCGCTTAAGCCGAACGCCAGCGCAGCATGTGCGAACGCTCGCGCTTCAGAACCCTCCTCCGCCATGTACGCGGCGCCCCGACCGCGGCCTTAGTCGGCGTGCGACTGCGACACGCCGGCCTGGTTGAGCGCCGCCGAGAAGCTGGGGTTGGCAAGCAGCGCTGCAAGGTTCGGTTGCGCCGACAGCGCAGCGAAGGCCTTCTGGTTCGCCGCCAGCGTGGCGAGCGCCGCCGCATTCTGGCTGATGCCGGCGAACGCCGACGGGTTCGCGGACATCGCGGCGAAGGCCTGCGGGTTGCCGAGCGCCGCTTTGGCGCCACCGGCGTTCAGGATCCCCGACGCCGCAGCCGACGCAACGAGCGAGTGCGCATCGAGCGATTGCAGCGCATGCCCCGCCGAGCTCAGCTGGTTGGCGTTGTTGGCGAGGTTCTGGAAGGCCGAGGCGTTGCGGCCGATCGCGGCAATCAGCTGCGGGTTGAGCTTGTTCGCATTGCCCGCGAGCCCGCCGAACGCCGAAGCATTGTTGCCGATCACCGCGAACACCTGCGGGTCGGCCTGCAGCGCGCTCATCGCCGCCTTGTCGCTGGCAAGCTGCTGGAAGGCCTGCGCATTGTGCGCCATCGGGCTGTCGGCCGCGGCTTTCGCGGCCTCAAGTTGGAAAGCATGGGCGTCGTTGGCATATTTGCCGAACGCGTGGCCTTCGGACAGGATCGCCTGCAGCGCCGCCGGATGGCCGGCGAGCCCGGCAAAGGCCTGCCAGTGGCCGGAGATGGCGCTCAGCGCCTTGGGCTGGCCCGCGAGCTGCTCGAACGCCAGGCCGTTGCGCCCAAGCACCTGCAGCCCGGCATTGGACACGCCCGCGACCTGGAACTGGTGAACCGCGCTGACGGCGCTGTCGACTGCGGCGGACAGCGCCTGCTGCTGGCCGGAAAGTCCCTTGAACAATCCGGCATTGGCCGACAGGTCAGCGAATATCGATGAATCGGCGAGGATCGCGCTCATCGCCGACTTGTCGCCGGCGAGCTGCTTCAAGGCTGCGTTGCTCCCAGCGGCGTCGGTAAAGGCTTTGGCGTTGTTGGCATAGCGGCCGAACGCCGAGGCGTCGGACAAGATGGCGGACAGCGCCTCGGGATGCGAAGCCAGCCCTTGCATCGCAGCCGTGTGGCCGGCGACGAGGCCGAGCAGCGCCGCGCTCGCCTCATGCGACTGGTGTCCGAGCGAGCCGGCGTCCTGGGCCGCCTTGACGAGGCCTGCAAAAGCGTCCGGATGGCCGGCAAGGTCGGCGAAGGACCGCGGATTGGCGAGCAAGGCGGCCATGACCTGCGGGTTCCCGGCAAGCGCCCTGAAACCGGGGCTGCCGGCGAGCGCGCGGAACGCAGGATCGTGGACGAACAGCTCGAACGCGTCGGTCTGCATCAGCTGCGGCACGGCGGTGTCGCCGAGCGTCACGTCAGCGTCGGTGAGCTGGCTCGAGACATAGCGGTCAGCCGGCGCGACCGTGCCCGCGCTTGGCCCGGTCGGCGGATATACGCGCCCGAGCCCGTAAGCACCGAGGCCGACGGCGATCACCGCGGCGCTGGTCAGAATCATTCGACGGTTGTGCGAAGTAGGAAGACGAGTTGCCATGATTGCCCCCTTGACGACGTCAAGGCCGAGCAATGTGGCGTTTGGTTAACGCAAAGTCAATGAGAGTCGAACGTCCGACAAAGTTGGGCCGATGTCGCAGATCATTGATATATCAACATTTTTTCGCAGCCGGAATCTTGGAGCGGAGCGAATCTCCGAGCAGTTTTAACGGTTTAGCGACAAGTTTCAGAAAGGATGTCCGCAGGCTCTTTTTGAATGAGGTGCGGATGGACATCCGTGTGGTCATGATTGCAGCTGCCGCTGCCGCGTCGGCGGCCGGCGGCGACCAGCCCGACAAGGACCAGCGGCAGGCCAATGCGCCGTCGCCGGCCGCGGCTGCGTCCGTCGTCCTCGCCTCGGCGAACGACGCGCGCCGGCCGTCCACGACGGCCGCGGAAAGCTCCGTCGAGCCCGCGCGGCGCCCTGCTCCGAGGGTCACGACCTGCCGCTGCGGAGATCCGCAGCCGGCCGAGAATCGGCCCGACCAATAAGCCCAAGATTAGTGCGTCGCCTGGGCGATGTTCGTCTTGGGCGCGCGGATCACCGGCATCTCGCCATCACCGACCGCCGCGAACGCCGACCAATAGAAGGGATGCGACGTGTTGACGTCGTCCATCAGCTGGCGCTGCGACAGGCGCAGCGCGGTCACCGTCGGCGTTCCGGGCGGCGCGGAGAAGAGGCCGGTGATCAGCCGCTGAGTCGCGTTGAAATCGTCCGGCACGGGCCAGTGGCTGGCGACCACGAGGCGCGCACCCGCGCCGACGAATGCGCGGACCAGGCCGTCAAGCGCGACGTCGCCGCCGGTCCCAAGT
>JAWVDX010000485.1:0-5044 GCA_033857015.1 Gaiellaceae bacterium | reverse complement strand
AAGTCGACTGATCAGACGTATTGCGAGAGTGATCCGATTGATGTGACGACTGGTCGGATGATTTTGACTGAGACTGATGTGACGTTGCCGGGTATTACGTTGGAGCGTACGCATCGTTCTGATTACCTGTGGGGTCGTTCGTTTGGTCCGTCGTGGGCGTCGACTCTGGACCAGCGGATCATCATCGACGCGGAGAATGCCCGTTACCTGGCCGCGGACGGGTCGATTCTGACGTACCCGCTGGTTGGCGAGGGTGAGACGGCATTGCCGGAACTCGGACGTGCGTTGCCGCTGCGCCGGTTGGTGGGTGGCGGTTGGCTCCTGACCGACCCGACGTCCGGGCGGGTGTTGCTGTTCGCGCCGGCAATCGGCCCGGAGTCGCTGCTCAGTGATGTGATCGACGGTGGTGTGCGATCGACGGTCACTCGTAACGACGATGGCACTGCGGTCGAGGTGAAGACCACGGCAGGTGCCACGGTCAGGTTCGTCTCGGTGCAAGGTCTGTTGACGGAGTTGTTGCTACCGGACCCGGACGGCGAGATGAACACCACGTACGCCTACACCTACGACCAGGACCGTGCTCTGGTCGAGGTGGTCAACTCCTCGGGTGATCCCGCGCGTTTCGTCTACACCGACGGGCGGATCGTGCGGTGGGAAGACCGTAACGACAACTGGTACGAGTACACCTACGACCAGGACGGGCGCTGCGTACGTACCAACGGTAAGGGCGGCTACCTGGACTACGTGTTCGAGTACTCCGACACGCGGACGGTCGTGACCGACTCGGTGGGTGCGGTACGAACCTACGACCTCAACGACCGCCTACAGGTCGTCGCGGAGAGCGACTCGCTCGGCGCCACGACCCGTCACGAGTGGGATCAGGCGTACCGGTTGTTGTCCTCGACGGACCCGCTGGGCCGCACGACGACCCATGAGTACAACGCGGCTGGGCTACCGACCACGATCACCCGACCCGACGGCAGCCAGTCCAGGACCAGCTACGACGAACTCGGCCGGGTCACGTCATGGACAGACTTCGACGGCAGCACCCGCTCCCGCGAGTTCGACACCGACGGACGGATCCTCGCCGAAACCGACGCGGACGGCGAAGTCGTGCGGTTCGAACGTGCGGGCCGCAACGAGCAGGAAACCGCTATCGAGGTCGGCCCCATGATCATGCTCCGCAACGCGGCACAGCAGATCACCTCGATGACCAAGGACGGCTCCGAGACCCACTACGAGTACGACTACCTCGGCCGCATCATCGCCGTGCGAAACGACACGGGTACCACCCGCGCCGGCTGGACACCCGAAGGTGAACTGGCCTGGCGGGAAAACCCCGACGGCGGTCTCGAAGAGTTCGTCTACGACGGCGAGGGCAACCTCGTCGAGACGATCGACGCCACCGGTCGTCTGACCACCCTGGAGTACGGCATGTTCGACCTGGTGATCGCCCAGATCGACGACGACGACAACCGCACCGACTACGCCTACGACACCGAGTTGCGTCTGATCGCCGTCACCACCCCGGACGAGGAAACCACCCGGTACACCTACGACGGCAACGGGCGCCTAGCCGAGGAGAAAGACTTCGAAGGCCGCACCCAGCGCTACACCTACGACCCCGCGGGCCAACTCATCGAGTACACCAACGCGGCCGGTGAAGTCACTCACTACACCTACGACCTGGTAGGTAACCGGATCGAACGTCGTATCGGCGACGCCGTGACCCGGTTCACCTACGACCCGGCCGGCCGGGTCCTGACCGCCACCGACACCAACTCGGAAATCCGGCTGGAACGCGACGCACTCGGCCGGGTGATCTCCGAAACGGTGAACGGACACACGGTGGCCACCTCATACAGCGACCGGTTCGGCACCGTCACCGCACGGACCCGCCCGTCCGGCGCGGTAACCCAATGGTCGTACGACGAGTCCGGCCGCCCGTCGGTCCTGGCAGCCGGCGGACACCACCTGCAATTCGCCTACGACGGCGCCCGCGAGGTAAGCCGCGCCTGGGACGCCGGTACCCCGATCACACCGGGCATCAGGATCGAGCAGACACCCGGCGAACACAGTGAACCGGGCGACGCCCGATACACACTGGACACCCTCGGCCGGCCGATCACCCGCACGGACACCACAGGTGACTGGCAATACACCTGGAACCAGCAGAACCAACTCGTCACAGTCGCCACACCCAACGGCGACCACTGGCACTACCAGTACGACGCGCTCGGCCGGCGGATCACCAAACAACACCGCGAAACCACCGGGACGGTACGCGAAGAAACCACCTTCATCTGGTCCGGCAACCTACTCATCGAACAACAACACCGCGACCACAACGGCAACCTCACCACCACGGCCTGGGAATACCACCCCGAACTGGCCCACCTCGTCGCCCAAGTCACCAACAACGAGGTACAAGCCGTACTAACCGACGACACCGGCATACCCATCGATATCGCCGACATCGACGGCACCCTCACAGGCAACCTCAACACCATCCCCGTACGCGCCGCAGGCAGATACCTCGACACCGAGACCGGCCTGCAATACGACAACTCCCGCTACTACGACCCCACCACCAACCGGCACCTATCCCAACCACACACAACAGCACCAACCAACTAACCCCGTTGACCCGGGATCGACAGGAAGCCCGGGATCGACAGGAAGGAAGACAGCATTCGGCCACCGGCGCGAGCGCGCGTCGGCTCGGACGGCTCCACGCAGGCATGGCATTACACAGGAATGGCATTACAACGGTGAAGGGAATCTGGTGAATATCAACGCATCGGGCCAGTCGATAAGTATCGAATACGGGTCGGTCGATCTGCCTATAGCGCGGGTAGACGAAGCCGGCAACCGCACCGAGTACGGCTACGACACCGAATCACGACTGACCACGGTCACGAATCCGACCGGGGCGGTCTGGCGCTACACCTACGACCCGTCCGGCCGCCTCGTCGAGGAGACCGACTTCGACGGCCGCACCAACCACTACACCTATGACGCTGCCGGCCAGCTCATCGCACACACGAACGCAGCGGGCGACACCACCCACTACAGCTACGACGCACTCAGGCGCGTGAGCGAGCGCCGCGTCGGCGACGCCGTCACCCGGTTGCAGTATGACGCGCAGAACCGGATCGCCGCGGTGAGCAGCCCGGACGCGGTGGTGACCTTCGAGCGAGACGAGCAGGGCCGCGTCATCGCGGAGACGATCAACGGCCGTACCGTACACACGTCATACCACGACCTGCTGGGCACCGTCGAGGAACGGGTGACACCGTCGGGAAGATCGAGCCGCTGGGCCTTCGACACCCACGGCCACCCGGCCAGCCTCGCCACGGGCCGCCACCTGATGCGCTTCGGACACGACACCGCCGGACGGGAAATCTCCAGAACCGTCGATGAAGTGGTCGCACTGCGGCAAAGCTTCGACGCCGCCGGGCGTCTACTCGTGCAGCACATCGCCGACGCGGCCGAGCGCGGCTTCTCCTACGACGCCACCGACCGGATCACAGCGATCACCGACTCCCTCGACGGCGAGCGGTCGTTCACCGCCGACGAGGTAGGCCGGATCCACACCGTGGCCACCGACGGAGTACCACGCGAACGATACGACTACGACAAGGCCGGCAACCTCGTCGGCGCCGGCGCTGAGCGCTGGGAACTCGACGGCACCATGCTCGTGCGGTCGGACGACACCACCTTCGAGTACGACGAAAAGGGCCGACTGGTCGCCCGCATCGACCCCACCGGCACCTGGCACTTCACCTGGAACGCCGAAGACCAGATGGTGCAGGCCATCACACCGGCCGGCGACCGCTGGCACTACCGCTACGACGGCTTCAGTCGCCGCATCGCCAAACAACGCCTCGCCGCCGACAACACCATCCTGGAGGAGGTGCATTTCGCCTGGGCCGGCGACCTCATAGTCGAACAGACCGGCACCACCGGCACCCTCTCCTGGGACTACTGGCCCGACGGATCCGCACCGGTCACCCAGACCAACAACGACGACAAACTGCACACCATCATCACCGATGACATCGGCACCCCCACCCACCTGGTCGAGTCCAACGGCCACCTGCGCTGGTGGTCACACAGCGACCTATGGGGCCGCACCACCGACCCCACCGGCACCCCGCTGCGCTTCCCCGGCCAATACCACGACACCGAAACCGGGCTGCACTACAACCGATTCCGCTACTACGACCCCGCAACAGCCCGCTACCTCAGCCCAGACCCACTCGGCCTCACCGGCGGACCCAACCCCACCGCCTACGTCAACGACCCACTCACCCTCACCGACCCGCTCGGCCTGAGATGCAGCAAAGACAAAGGCCGACGCCGCCACAGCGAGGAGTCAAGCTACGACAGGGGGTACCACAGCTACGGCGGGGATGGCGCCCGGGACAGACACTCGGAGCAGTACTACTCGAACGATCCCCTTGCGCCGATCGTTGAACAACCGGCGTCCGCACAGAGCGCGTTCTACTCAAGCTCTGACCCGCAGTACGCCCCTGCGCCGCCGTACGCGAATCCCGCTACGTACACGATGAGCGCCCAAAATCAATACGACGGTGCCTCTATGACGACACCGTATTCCGCCGCCCCTACGGGCATTTACCCGCCGATGTCCTACAGCTCGGACACGTACGCTGACCAAACGTACGATGACGCCCAGCAGGCGGCTCCTGATTATGCCCCGGAAACCACCTCGAAGGACTCGAGGTACGAAGCCCTCCTCGCCGAAATGCCTGGCAGGGCCCGTGATATCAGGAACGATTTCAGGAGCATCAAAGATCATTTAAACGATTACAAAGGGTTGGGTAGAGATCCCGAGGTTGCGGAAGCATTTCGCAAATTCAGAGACCAATTGACGTACGAGCTTTCACTGAAGGATAAAGGTTATTCGAATGCCGAGATCGCCGATGCGTCGCAGCGTGAAATGGGTGACCAAGCCTCACCTTTCTCGAAAGCCCTGGCGAAAAAAGCCGGCTTCTCCATTCCCAACAAGGTGTGGAGGAAT
>JAWVDX010000484.1:0-2795 GCA_033857015.1 Gaiellaceae bacterium | reverse complement strand
GCTGGTCTTTGTCGCGATCTTCGAGGTCGCGGCGTCCACCACCCAGTCGTCCCAGAAGGCGTAGACCGCGGCGTCCGGCTTACCCTCGGAGCCCGGCGTCGGCAGCGTCTCGGGTGTCGACCCGATCCAGCCGAAGTACATCGGGTCCTTGAAGGCGATCAGCCCGTTGGAGTTGATCCAGGCCGAGGTGTACGACTCGCCGTACAGCTTGACCGGGAACGGCGGGTTCTTCTGCCAGGTGACCTCGTCGCCGCTCCAGTCTTCGGTGACGTCACCAGGCACGAAGGTCACCGGGCCCGAGGTGCACTGGTAGCCGAACTCGTCGCCTTCGGACATCACTGAGAGGTCGACCGTGAGATCGCCGCTGCCTCGGGCGACCGACTCCCGCGCCGACTGCCCCGCGCATCGGGTGTCGCCGGTGGACGCGGCCACCGTGTACTCGCCGACCGGCAGGCCGACGAACGAGTAGGTGCCGTCGGCGGCCGTGGTGGTCGACTTGTTGCCGGGGTTGAGCGTGACCGGGACCCCGGCCGCCGCTGCGCCGGTGACTGCGACCGTGACGGTGCCCTTCACCGCGCCGGTCACCGCCGGGGTGTAGGTGATGGACGAGTTGCTGGTCAGCGCCGCCTGCTGGAAGAGGTATTGCGCGGCTACCGTGCCGGAGGCGCTCTCCAGACCCACGGTCGCCGCCGCGCCCTGCTGCAACGGTGTGGTCAGCGTGCCGTAGTGGAAGCTGATCTGGCCGTTCTCGGCGAACTTCACCTCGAAGGTGACCCGGTCCGGCCCGCTCGGCCGGAACTTCGCGTTACGCCACTCCACCACGAACGTCCGATTCGGCGCCGTACCGGTGGTCAGCGTGTACACACCAGCCGACGCGTCGATCTCCAAGTCGTCCCAGAATGGCGCCACGTAGGCGTTCGGCAGGGCGGTCGACGGCATCGACGGGTTCACCGACAGCCGGGTGCCGGTCTGCACGCTACCGAAGCCGATCATGCCGTTGGTGCTGATCCATCCGGCGTTGTACGTGATGCCGTGGAAGACCACCGGGAACGGCAGCGTGGTCTGCACCGACTGGTCGTCGCCCGTCACTCCAGTCAGCAGCGTGGTGCCGGCCTGCCAGGAAGCGGCGCCGAGGGTGCAGGCGTAACCCATGCCGCCGTAATCGGGGGCGAGCCGCAGGTCGACGGCCGTGTCAGCCGCCAGATCCACCTGTTGCGCGGCGGTCAGCGGGCAACGGCCCGGACCGGTCGCGGTGGCCGTGTAGCTATCGTCCACCAGCGAGGTGAACCGCCAGGTGCCGTCCGAACCGGTGGTCACGGTCTTGCCGGACGGGTCCAGCGTGACCGGGATGCCGGCAACCGCCGTACCCGCGGAGTTGAGCACGCGACCGGACAGGGTGTGCTCGTCGAGGGCGTCGACCGCGGCCGGCTGGTTGAAGACCACCGACCTACCGCTGGCCAGGTTGGGTTGGTCGACCGAGTACGACAGGCCGTCCTCGCCGTCCGGCGCCTCGATGCCGACCTCGGCGCCGGCGCCCTTTTCCGCGTCGTTGTCCAGGCTGTCATACGCGAAGGACACCGCGCCGGTGGCCCCGATCGTGGCCTCGAACGAGATCCGCTGACCCGACGACGACTTGAGGTAGACGTTCTGCCACTGGACCGTGAACGTCGCCGCGTCCCCGGTGCCGGTGGCGGCCGTCTTGATCGTCGACGAGCCGTCGGCCACCAGATCGTCCCAGAACGGGGCGACGCTCGCGGTCGCCGTGTCGTGGGTCGGCTGCGAGGCGGTCGGCTCGTCGAAGGCGATCAGGCCGTTGGTGTCGACCCACGCCTGCGAGTACGAAGCGCCGTAGAACGGGAACTCGAACGGCAGCGCCACCTTGGTGACCGCGTCATCGCCGGTCAGCGCCAACGTACTGCCGGCCGTGCTGAGCGCCGCGGTGCTCTCGGTACAGGTGTACCCGAGATCATCGGTGTACGGGAAGACGTAGATGTCCCAACTGGCCGCACCGTCCGTGACATCGGCCTGGACGCTGCCCGACAGGCCACACCTGCCGCCCTTGGCGGCGGTGATCGTGTATATGCCGGTCGCGAAGTCGGCGAAGCGGTAGCTGCCGTCGGCGGCCGTCGTAGTGATACGACCACCCGGAGTCAGGGTGACCGTGGCACCGGCGACCGGCGTGAACGTTGCCGCATCGAGCACGACGCCGGAGACCGAAACCGCCGAGTTGACGGTGAACGTGTACCGCGTGGTAGGGCCCACCCGTCCGCCGGCGTCCACCGCGGCCACGAAGAATCCCCGGTCGCCGATGCCGGTGCCGACCGCGACGGGCACGGTCACCGAACCACCGCCGGCGGCGGTGGACTCGTGGTCGAGGGCATCCAAGTCGAGGCTCCAGCGGAATTTGGCGACGTTGACGTCACCGCCGCCGCCGAGCGTCACACTCAGGTTGCCGCCGGCGTTCACCTCGTCGCCGTCCGGGAAGGTGACCGTGGCGGGCAGCGGCACGGCCAACGCGGCGATCTTGGCCGCGGTCTCGGCGAAACTGTAGATCCGCACATCGTCGATCGCGCCGGTGAAGAAGCCGCTATCGGCGCCGTTCCAGGTGCGCTTGCCGATGCTCACGCCGCGGGTGGCGTTGAAAGTCGAGGTGACCGTGGCCGTGGCGGTCTGGAGCACACCGTCGACATACAGCGAGATGGTCTTGCTGGAGGCGTTGTAGACGCCGGCCAAGTGGGTCCACTTGCCGGCAATCGGTGCGGCGTTGGACAACACCGAGTACAGCGCCGGGTTGT
>JAWVDX010000483.1:0-3000 GCA_033857015.1 Gaiellaceae bacterium | reverse complement strand
ATGCGTCCTGCCACACCTCGCGCCCGTTCTCGTAGCGATAGGCGTTGTGTTCGCCGGACGAGATGCCGGCGACGACGGTGCCCTGGCCAACCGCAGGCGAGGCCGAGCCGAACACTCAGGCGATCTCGAGGCTGGCCGCCTGCGACCAGTTGGTCGTGCCGTCGTCCTCCTTGAGCGAATAAAGCTGATTGTCCTGGCTCATCACATAGACGGCGCCGTTGGCAACCGTCGGCGCGCCGCGCAGCGGCCCGCCGGGCCTCACTTTCCAGACGATGCCGCCATTGCGCTCGTCGAGCGCCACGACAAAGCCGAGGCCATTGGTGGCGTAGAGTCGGCCCTGGTCGTAGGCGATGCCGCCGCCGTACATCGAACCCTCACCGCCCTTTTCGGTCGGGGTCTGGCTGGACCAGACCGCCGCGCCGGTACGCCCGTCGAACGCCCGGACGGTGCCGAGCGTGTCGATCACATAGACACGGCCGCCCGCCACGACCGGCGCAGCGGCGAGCCGCGCGGTCAGCGAGCTGCCGCGCCCCGCCTGCACGCTGAACGCGCTGGCCAGCGCATTGCCGAGCGCGAGCTGGCCCATCGACTTGCTGGCATTGCCCCCGGACTGCGTCCAGTCGCTGTTGGCGACGGCTTCAGGCAGGCTCATCGGCAGCACCGTGGTCGCCGGATCCACGGTCACATCATTCTCGCCGGTCAGCACCGCGACGCGCTGACCGAGCACCGGCGTGTTGCTCTTCTTGCCCTTCTTGAACACCCCGCAACCGCTCGCAGCGAACGCTGCGGCAATCATCAGGGCGACACGGAAATTTTTCGATCTCGTCATTCTTGGTCCTACCGGGCCTGGGTCTGGAGCGCGGCGCTGATGTCGACGCCGAACGAAGCGGCGAGCTGGGTGGCGCGCTCACGAATGGATTTGGGGACTGTATTGTCCCTGGCGATGGCGGCGAACAATTGACCGGCCTCCGCGCGCTTGCCCTGCTTGGCGAGCGCCATCGCGGTCATTTCCCCGGCGCTGCCGAACCAGGGTTCGCCGGGCTTGGCGAGCGGCTGGAGGCGAGTGATCAGCTCCTGCGGCTGGAGCTGGTCGAATTCGAGCGCGGTTTGGCGGATGAGCGCGGCATCGCGGTACGGCCGCGGCAGACCGCTGTCCGCGGCGGCCGACTTGTAGGACGCGATGGCCGTCTTGGTGTCGCCTTGCTGGAGCGCCAGCGCGGCGCGCGCGAAGATGGCGGATCCACGGACGGCTTTGCTGCCGCTGTTGGCCAATTCGTTGAGCTTTTGCGGCGCCTGCGCCGTCTTGCCTTCGCCGATATCCTTATAGACGCCGGCGAGCTGCTCGACCTGGGCCGCGGACTGCTCGACCTGGTGCTGCCTCCACCAGATCAGCCCACCGCTCGCAGCCAGGAAAAGCACGACCGCAGCAATCAGCCAATTGCCATAGGCCTTGAAGAAATCGCGCATCTGGTCGCGGCGCAGATTCTCATCCACCTCGCGAAGGAAAGTCTCACCAACATCAGGGGGTTGCGCCAACGTGCTTCAGTCCGCTCGATCGGGGATCCATTTGCCGGCAGCTCCCCTTCCCCACCCTGGATTAACGGAAGCTGGCGGCGCCTCGTCTAGCGGCTGCGGCGCCAAACGCAAAGGGGGCTACTTGGGACGATAAGTCTGGTCGGCGGTCGGGAATGACCGCGAGCGCACCTCCTCGGCATAGGTCCGCGCAGCCTCGCCAATGCGCGCTGCAAGGTCGTCGTAGCGCTTCACGAACCGGGGCGTGCGCTCGAACATGCCGAGCATGTCGTCGGTCACGAGGACCTGCCCGTCGCACTCGGCCGAGGCACCGATGCCGATGACCGGCGCGCCGACCGCTTTTGTAATGTCGTTGGCAATGCCTTCGAGCACGCCTTCGACGACGATGCAGAAGGCGCCCGCCTGATCGACAGCCTTGGCGTCGGCGATGATCTTGCCCGCCTCTCGCTCCTCGCGACCGCGCGCGCCATATCCGCCGAGCACGTTGACCGCCTGCGGCGTCAGCCCGACATGGCCGATCACCGGGACGCCGCGGTGGGTCAGGAACTCGATCGTCGGCGCCATCGCTTCACCGCCCTCAAGCTTGACCGCCGCGCACCCCGTTTCCTTCATGATCCGAGCGGCGGAGTCGAACGCCTGCTGGGGCGACGCCTCATAGCTGCCGAACGGCATGTCGACCGCAACCAGCGCGTGCCAGCTGCCGCGGACCACCGCCGCGCCATGCGCGCACATCATCTCCATCGTTACGGGGATCGTCGAGGGCAGGCCGTAGATCACCTGCCCCAGGCTGTCGCCGACCAGCAGCATGTCGCAATGCGGATCGAGCAGCTGGGCCATGCGCATCGTGTAGGCGGTGAGCATGACGATCGGCTGCTCGGTCTTGCCCTCGAGCTTTCGGGCGCGGATCGCCGGCGCGGTCATCCGCTTGCCCGGCACGGGCGACGGCGTCGCGCGGCTGGTGCTGGTGTCTATGGTGAAGGTCGACATGGCGAGGGGCTTCTAGCCCTGCGGCCATGCGACAACCAGTCCCGGCGCAATGTCGGCTCGTCGACAATATGGAACTTTAATCAACGTCTGTTCTTCATGCAGGCAGGTGCGCGGGCCGCGTGTCCGCGTGACATGACTGGAGTTTGCCATGTTCGATCGCCATTGGCTCGGGGACATTGCGCTGGCCGTGCTGCTCGTGCTGCCGCTCGCCGGGCTGGCGAGGGCACAGCCAATCACTCATCACCCCCTCGCCGCGACGCACGCCGTCAGCATTACGACGGCCGAGCGCTCGCCGGAGGGCCGCATCAGCCTTCTCGGCTGACGCTCAGCGCAGCCAGCCGCGCTGGCGCGAGTGGCGCGCGAACCAATAGATCGTCCATGTCAGCCCCAGGGTGAGGACCAACAGCGCGATCTGGTCCGTCGACAATAGGTCACGAAACCGCTGCGTCGCGAACATGCCGGCGAACCAGACCAGCATCC
>JAWVDX010000482.1:0-2698 GCA_033857015.1 Gaiellaceae bacterium | reverse complement strand
CAAGCCGATCAGGGCCAGCGTCGAATTCACCAGCGGCTTCGGCGTTCGGTCGGACCCGTTCCATGCCGGCGCCGCGATGCACCCCGGCATCGATCTCGCCGGCTCCTACGGGACGCCGATCTACGCGACCGCTGACGGCACCGTCGCCCGCGCCGGCTGGAACAGCGGCGGCTACGGCAACCTCGTCGAGATCGACCACGGCCGCGGCATCACCACCCGCTACGGCCATATGTCGGCGATCATGGTTCGCGAAGGCGATCACATCACTCGCGGCCAGCAGATCGGCCGCATGGGCTCGACCGGCCGCTCGACCGGCAACCACCTTCATTATGAGGTGCGGATCGACGGGCGCGCGGTGAATCCGATTCCGTTCATGAAGTCGACCGACTATGTCCTCGCGATGCAGCGCCGCTCGGGCGCGGCGTCGATGGATGCAGTTGCGATCGGCGGTCCGGTCGCCGGCCGGCGCTAAGCTCTTCCTTGCCGCTCGCGGCGGCCGTCCCTATCTCGAGTTGGTGAGCGAGCCCCAAATCAGCCTGACGCAAAGCGCGGCCAAGCGCGTCGCCTGGATCGCTTCGCGACAGCACAAGCCGGCGATTTTACGGCTGGCGGTCGACGGCGGCGGTTGCGCCGGTTTCACCTACAAGTTTGAGCTCGCGCCCGGCGCCGAAGGCGACGACGCGATTGCCGAAACCGACGGCGTGAAGCTGGTCGTCGATCCGTTCAGCCTCGAGCTGGTCAAGGGATCGGCCGTCGATTTCGTCGAGGACCTCGGCGGCGCTGCGTTCAAGGTGACTAACCCCAACGCCCAGTCCGGTTGCGGTTGCGGAAGCAGCTTCTCGGTCTGACTCCGAGCCGCTAGGGCGAGCGCGATGAAGCTCGCCACCTACAACCTCAACGGCATCCGCGCTCGCTTGCCGCGGCTGATCGAATGGCTCGAGCGCGAACAGCCGGACGTCGTCTGCCTCCAGGAGCTGAAATGCGCCGATGAATCGCTGCCCATCGCCGACATCGAGGCCGCAGGCTATGGCGCGGTGTGGCACGGCCAGAAGGGCTTCAACGGCGTCGCCATCCTCACCAAGGGCGATGCGCCCGAGCTGAGGCGAGTCGGGCTGTCCGGCGACCCCGACGACACCCACAGCCGCTATATCGAGGCCGAGGTCGCGGGCGTCATCGTCGGCTCGCTCTATCTCCCCAACGGCAATCCCGTCGGTACGGAGAAGTTCGACTACAAGCTCAAGTGGATGGAGCGGCTGGGGGCGCATGCCGCCGGGCTTCTGCGCGACGAGCGGCCGGTGGTGTTGGCGGGGGATTGGAATGTGGTCCCCGAGGACCGCGACGTCTTTTCGGTCAAGGCGACGCAGCACGACGCGCTTCTGCAGCCCGAGACCCGCCAGGCATGGCGGAAGATCCTCCACCAGGGCTGGACCGACGCGCTCCGCGCGCTGCACCCGACCGAAGAGAAGCTCTACACCTTCTGGGACTATACCGCCGGCTGCTGGCAGCGTGACGCCGGCTTCCGCATCGACCATTTGCTTTGCTCCCCCGAAGCGGCCGATCGGCTAACGGGTGCTGGCGTCGACAAATGGGCGAGGGGCGAGGAGAAAGCCTCGGACCATGCGCCGACGTGGGTGGAGCTGGACTGAATCCCGGACCGGAATGTCCGCCGTGCCGCTAATCACTTGATCCATGCATTCCCAACGCTGTACGCCCATTTGATGTCAGCTCATGCTCCGGACGGGTCGCGGGATCTCCGGATCGAGGATTCGAGTAACCGCTGGATCATACACCCCGCCGGGCGTTACCTGCTGCCGTGGTTCGTCTCGCGTGGCATCTCCGCGAACGCGGTGTCGGTAGGCGGGCTATGCCTTGGAGCTCTTGCCGCACTTGCATATGCGAACTGGCGTCTGTGGCCCCTCGCGTGCATCGGATTGCTGCTGTCCATCGGCTGGCTGATAGCCGATGGGTTGGATGGCATGATCGCCCGCGCAACCGGCACTTCCAGCCCCGTCGGACGGTTTCTCGACGGGATTTGCGACCACGGCGTCTTCCTTCTGCTCTACTTGGCCCTGGCGGCATCGATTGGAACGCCGGAAGCATGGATTCTCGCCGTTTGCGCCGGCGCGCTCCACGCGCTGCAGTCCAATCTCTATGAAAGCCAGCGTGCTCGCTTTCACCGCCGATCCATGGGGATTACCACCGCCATGCCGGCGCCCGGTCGCAATTGGCTCGTGCGCATGTACGACCAGGTCCCGCGACTGGTCGACGCGTTCGCGCTTCAGTTCGACGAAGTTCTCGGGAGGCATCCTAATCCGGTGCAGCTCAGTACCGCATACGCCGCCAACGCTGCGAAGCCGCTGCGCCTGATGAGTCTGCTCAGCGCCAATGTGCGGGTCTACGCGATCTTCCTGGCGTGCATGACGCGAGATCCGAGCCTCTTTTGGTGGATCGAAATCCTGCCTATGACGGCCATCCTCGTCATCGGTCTCTATTGGCACCGCGCTGTGGAATCCCGGCTCGTCGGCAACATGGGCTTGACGAGTGCATCATTTTCAAACCCACCATCGACCGCTTCGAAGGACGTGACAAATTAATGCCGAACATCAACATTGCGATCATAGGCGTTGGAAACTGCGCAAGTTCTCTCGTCCAGGGTCTCAATTATTATCGCCACGGCGCGAACGACACGATCGGACTC
>JAWVDX010000481.1:0-5443 GCA_033857015.1 Gaiellaceae bacterium | reverse complement strand
AGGCGGGGATCGAGGTCGGCCACCGCCGGGTGCAGCTCCGTCATGCCGGTGTCGACCAGCACGCGCGCATCGGGATGATCGATGACGTGCACGTAGACCGGCATCCGCTCGTCCTCGGCGAGCAGGTCGGCAACGCGGACCGGCGTGATCGTGATTGAGGCGGGGGCGTTCATTGTGTGCCGACCGCCGTGTGAGCCGGGCACTTCAAACCCGCCGGTGGGTGTGCGGGATTGGTCATGGTGGATCTCCAGTCGGTGGCTCGATAGCTGACGTCCTGGGTAGACCGGCCCAGCCGGCGGAACTCATCGGTGGATCTCTTCTCGGCAGCGTCAGGTCTTGCACGCAACAGGCGCTGCGCCTCATTCGTTGGCTGATTTGGCGCGTTGAAGCTCCAAGAGACATGTCGTCATCGCGTCAACGGTCTGTTCACCTGACACCACATGATCGATCAGCCCTCGGTCTCGCAGCTCTTCGATCGCTGATTGGTGCCACTCGAACCATTCCTCATTGCTCCAACCCTCTTCGACGGCGCGCTTCTTGTGGCGACGACGTAGTTCCTCTTCAGGAACCTCTAGGAGAACGATCCTGAAGCCAACATGTTTGAGGTTGAGAGCGAGCTCAACCGGCATATAGCTGTTGAGAAGAATGATCTGGTGTTGCTGGGCGGCCGCATCGACAATCTTGGGCAGCAGCTCGCGATTCTTGTCTTCAATGCTCGGCCAGATGTTGTTGTTGAGCCGCAAGATTTCATCGTCTGTGTCCCACACTTCCAAAGCAGGAACGGCCGCGCGGAGAGATGCGGCAACCGTGGTCTTCCCGGAAGCCGGTGCGCCGAGGACAAGGAGTCTCACCCTGCGATTATCAGAGACTCGCCGCCATTCGGGCTGGACGACGAGCGGGCCGTGCTCTCTTCGCAGCCCGAGGCGTTCCGCTTCGCGTTCCTCACGCTCGTCTGAGTGCCGGATGCCGGAGGGGATAGGCCTCACAGGCCAGACCCGGAGAGCAGCCGGCGCTCAGGCGGGCGAGCGCGGCCGGGGCGTCCGCCGCCATAGAACTGTCCCTACCGGGCGGTGAGGGACGCGAAATGGGCCTAAGGGGACAACTTTCGAACCTTCGACCCGAGGTTGAGGAGCTTCTGGGATGCCTCTAAGACGGCGCCAGAGCGAATACGGCGCCTTTGCTCCAGTCGCCCACAGCGAGCAAACAGCCGTCCGCTGAGAACGCCACGTCTGACGGAAAGGGAAACGGCTCGTGCCATATCGGCGCGAGCTCAGCGGTCAAGATGGAAGCGGAGCGCGCTCCTGCATGAGCGATGAGCGTCCCGGATGGGTGCCAGGCCACGGCATCTCCGGTGCCGGAGATCGCTGTCGGCCAACTCGCCGCAACAACTGCTCGGCCGGTGAAGGCTTCTAGCGCCCACACTTCCACCGCACCCGGGGTCGCGACGGCCACACGGTCGCCGCTATCGGCAAGCGCGAAGCTGCCAAACCCCGAGCGGTCGTCGGGATACGGGTACACCGTCGGGCTCGTGTCCCAGAAGGGCCACCGCTGCACGCCGAGGCCCTCGTCGGTCGCAAAACACCAGACCATGCGATCGCGTCGGCACGTCACTCGTTGGCCCGGGATCTTGCTCTTCCAGACAACCTCTCCCGTATTGGAGTCGCGTACAAGGAAGTCTCCGCGCCATGAGCTGTCGACGATGAAGTTCGCGTCGAACGAGAACCGAACATCATCACCTTCGCCGTAAGGCTCGCCCGAGAGCGAGACGTGTTCGACGACGAGGTCGATGTCATAGATGGCGACATCACCGAGAGTGTTCTTCACGACGATCCGTCTCGAATCGGGTGCGATATCGATGTGGTTCTCGTGGCTGAACGGCTTCGCCGCCCCGCAGCGCTTCCGCGCCCGCACGTCCCAGACATTCGAGCGCTTGCCAACCGATGCGAGAAAGCACCCGTCGTCGGAGAAAGACACCTCAAACGACGCTCCGATTCGGAATCCGGGTTTTCGTACAGACGCGATCAACGCTCAGGGAGCCTAACGTCGGCGGGCCCCCGATCAGCCCCAGGCCGCCGCACCCGACAAGCGCGGGGGCGGCTCACTGCGGCCGGGTTGATGCCGTTGCGGCGCAGCAGATTCCGCCGAAGCCTCGATGCTCCGCTTGGCGTTCCTCACGCGACGCGAGCGTGGCCACGGTGTCCGACGCAGAAACCGCGTCCCGACCACGCAGTGAGAAACGCCAAATGGACGTAAGGGGACGACTCTTGAACCCTCCGAAAAGCCTCAAGGAGCTTCTGGGTTTGCCGCGGTCTGACGAGGACAAGTCCCTGGCGTCATTCGAAGGCTGTTGCTAGCGAAGACGTAGCGGCCGCAGGCCCTCTGCCTTGCGCGCAGACCTGCCCCGATTCCTGTTTCCTGTTGCGCGCCAGACGCGACCCCGTGCCACTTCCGCGCGTATATCAAGCGTCGTCGTGCGTGACGGGAGTGTCCTCGCTCGGAGCGATGATGATTCCTCCCGTGTCGGTGATCTCGCGTATCTCGACGTCCCAACCGGTTATCTCGCTGAGGCGCGCAACGGTCGCTTGGGCCTCCGCTGCAGTTGGGATGTGCGATGAGTCCCAGACGGCCAGCCCACCCCCGGGCGTGCAGACGACGAGGTACTGAGGGGTTCCGCCAGCCACCTCCCACGCCTCATAGAGTGGGTGCGGCTCGCAGCGCATCCGGGATCCGTCAGCGAAGGACAAGCTGAGCGTTCCGTTGTCCGTCGACGTTGCCGCGCAGACGCTGCCCGTCATGCTGGAGAGGGCACGGCTCTTTCCGTGGACGTCCTCGTAAATCGACGCGCCAACGTCGGCGTAGAGCGCGGGCGTCGGCCCGTCACCGAGGTCGAAGATGATCCTCGCGCTTCCTTCCGGCTCTGTCTGAACCTCGACCACCGCGCGCCCGACAAGGAATCCCACCGCACTCATTGAGCGATGGTACGGCCAGTGGACAGGGTCCAGGTGCTGCGATGCCACATTCTCGAGCATCCTGAATCGAATGCAAGTCGGCGGCCTGCTGCCGCGACCGGCATGACGGGCGCGGCTCACTGCGGCTCGCCAAGTTCGCTGATCGAGGCGTTTCGCTTCGCGTTCCTCACGTCCGTCTGAGTGCCGGATGCCGGAGGGGATAGGGCTCCAGGCCCAGACCCGGAGAGCAGCCGGTGCTCAGGCGGGCGAGCGCGGCCGGGGCGTTCGCCGCAAGCCACGGGGTCCCTCCCGCGGCTGAGGGACGCGAATGGACCTAAGGGGACAACTCTTGAACCCTCCAAGAAGCCTCGGGAAACTCCTCGAACTGCTGAATCCTCCAGGAGCCGGCTGAAACTGAAGGACAGGGACTCGCGAAGCCGAGAAGTCGCACGTCGAGTCCGTTGCGTGCGAGACCTGACCCAGCCTTTGATAGACGGCGCTAGTCGGCTACGGAATCGAGGTCCCCCGACCTGAGGAGAACCAGCTCCGGTGAGAGTCCGGGCACCGGGCCGAGCCCGAGCCCGTCGCTCAACTCGGCGTTGCGGCGCGCGCTACCCGTGCCAAGCGACACACCGGTGAGAGTCGGGTGCTCCCGCAAGCACGCGACGTGCTCCCATCGGAGCTGCGGCATGTCCACGAATGCTAGATCGACGAGGCCTCGAGCCGTTAGGAGCGGTGTGAGGTCACTCAGACTCTTGAGCTTTTCGATGTGGACCCGTTCTAGGCGCTCGCAACGGGAGAAGTCTGGAAGCGCGGCAACGCGGCTGAGCGCCTGCAAGAACAGATACCGGAGGCTGGTCAGCCGCGAGATGGGCGACAGATCCTCCAGACCTTTGACCATCCAGAGCTCGAGGTATTCAATGGTGCCGATGTCTCCAAGAGGGCGGAGATCCTTCGTTCCCCCCAGCTTGATATCGAGCGTCCGAAGCCGCGAAAGGGGACGGAGCAGCTCCAGCTTGGGCAGTGTGATCGACCGCAGCGTGAGGTGTTCGAGGGCACGCAGCTCTCCGATGGCGTCGGTGTCGCGGACGCGACCTTCGACGTAGAGCGAGCGGAGCGCGGCGAACCTGGTGAGCGGCGCGAGCGACTGCGTGCGCCGCGTGGCTCCAAGCGTCAGCGACTCGAGCTGATCGGAAAGGAAACGGATCCCGTCAATCGACTCGAGGGTGTAGCGGTTGTCGATCGAGACGCGACGCACATCGGGGAAGAAGCGCAGGAACTCCAGGTCAGTCCAGGAGCCGTCGTAGCCGCCGTACGCACGCAACTCCACCTTCGGGTGACCGCCGAGCCATTCGGCGAGCAGCCTGAGCTCCTTCTCCGCGAGCAGTGAGTTGAATTGCGCCGTTTGCACCCCGTCACCTGGGAGGTGTCGCTCCTTCAGCGGCGAGCTGAGCTGCAGGATTCCGGGCGCCCCCGATAGACGCGATGCTGGCATCGCGCGACTGTATCGCGGTGACCGCGCGTGCCCGGTTCCCGCCGTACCCTCCCGCCGTCGCGACCGACCTGGCGGGCGCGGCTTACTGCGGCTCGCGGGTTCTCGCATCCCGAGGCGTTCCGCTTCGCGTTCCTCACGTCCGTCTGAGTGCCGGATGCCGGAGGGGATAGGCCTCTCTGGCCAGACCCGGAGAGCAGCCGGTGCTCAGACGGTCGAGCGCGGCCGAGGTGTTCGCCGCCAGAGAACTGTCCCTACCCCGCGGTGAGGGACGCGAAATGGGCCGTGAAGGATTCGAACATCCCTGCATTTCGCGGATGTGATCGGCCTGGGGGCGCACATAGGGGCGCACGCCGCGACTCTCGGCGATCCGCAGTGACTCACTCGCCGCACGTGTTCTGAGCGGGTGATCACCACCCGCGCGGCAGTCACGACGCGAGCGCCGACCTCGAGACCGCGGCTACGCAGGCGGCCGCCCAGCACGCCGCAGCAGCCGCCGCCCGCCAGGCACACGCCGCGCTCAACGGCTGCAACCTCGGGACATAGAAGAGTTTGGCGCGTTTTGCCACTTCCAAGTTCAGTGGAGCCAGCTTGGCATCGCGCAAGCCGCCTGGTGACGACCGAATCGCTGGCCTCCGCTGAGGCTTCACGTCTGAGACGAACCAGCAGGAGCCGCGTTACGCGACGAGCGCCCGAGTTGTCTAGCGTTCACGCCTATGTACGAGGTAGACGCACGGGACAGGGTCGTTCTGCTCAAAGAGTTTCCGCAACCTGAGCCGGGTGCGCCAATGCCTGCGTTGGTCGCTGACGAGCATCGGGTCGAAGTCGGCTTCATCGCACGGTCGGTGGAGTCGGCCGGCGAGGAGTTCATCGCCGTCGTGAGCTTCGTTCGCCCGTACGCGCATATGTTCGGGCCACCCAACGACGAGGCGTTCTCTGGGCATCCGCTGGCGAACCGTGGGCTCGAGCCGTACGGCTGCTACCGAGTCGAGAGCTCGTCGTG
>JAWVDX010000480.1:0-2913 GCA_033857015.1 Gaiellaceae bacterium | reverse complement strand
CCGCGGAACCGATCGCCGCTGAATTCGGTCTGGAGGTCGCGATCGACGACCGGCTGATCGAGAGCGAGAACCTCTTCCAGGGGCGCACGGTCGAATGGGGCCCCGGCGCGTTCAAGCACCCCGACCTGTGGCGCTACCTCTACAACCCGCTGCGGCCCTCGTGGGGGGAGCCGTACGCGCAGATAGCAACCAGGATGATGGGCGCGGCGCTCGCCGCCCGCGACGCCGCAGAAGGCCACGAGGCGGTCTGCGTCAGCCACCAGCTGCCGATCTGGATCCTGCGCCGGTACGCCGAGCGGCGCGCGCTCTACCACCGGCCGGACAAGCGCCAGTGTGGCCTGGCCAGCCTGACGTCCCTGACCTGGTACGACGACCGCCTCGTCAGCGTGACGTACTCGGAGCCGGCCGGTCCGGCGTCCCGCAAGCCCGTCGCGCCGGGAGCCTGACGCGCGAGCAGCGAGCCGGCTAGACGCTCGCCGTCTCCCGATCGCGCTGCCGCGCGGTCACCGCGACCCGGCGGTTGCGCTTCTCGACCCACATCAGCCCGAACAGGTGCGACGTGAACAGCAGGAACATCAGCGGCAGCGCGACGTAGGTCGGCCAGGCCAGCGTGCCCTTGTCGAGCTTGAAGACGAACGACTCGGGTTTCACCTGCTTGATCAGCGCGGTCTCGTCGGGCGTCGCGGTTGCGCCCGGTGTCGCCGCCTTGGTCGTGAATTTGATGTATCTGATCGAGCTCGCGCCGCCCCCGGACCGGATGATCGACGTCGCGGTCTGGTCGATGAGCACGGTGCCGGGCACCGTGACCTTCGCCTTGTCGGTGCCGAGCTCGGTCGCGTAGCGCTGCGCGATCTCGTCGGCCGCTGCGGTCTCAGCCGACTTGATCGCGTCCTTGTCGCTCGGCCGCTGGGTGCCGGCCGCAGGAATGAAGTCGGGGCTGTTGGCGACCGTCGCGGACTCGGCGGCGGTGAGCGGCAACCAGATCGGCTGCCGGCCCTGCGGGCCGTAGAACCGCGGCGTCGAGGTCGGAATGCCCTTCTTGAACACCTGCAGCCGGTTGAGCGGGATCCCGGGTACGCCGCTGAACCAGATGATCGACAGCACCAGCCAGCTGGCCCAGAACGCCGTCGCCGCGATCAGGTAGCCCTGCAGGACGCCGAAGTTGCTCTGCAGCAGCAGGAAGACGCCGCCCGCGAGGATCCCGAACATCAGGATCACGCCGAACAGCGCGACCCCCCCGCAGGTCTTGCCGGTGCCGTTGCACTTGGTCGCAACGGTCGTGCCCTGAGCGAGGATGTTGCTGATCGGCGCGGCCAGGGCTATCACTGGGCAACCCCTTCGTCGCTCTGGTCGGAGGCGAACGCGAGCAGCCGGGAGACGCTGCCCTGGTGTGCGCCGCTGGCCTTGACCAGGCCCTTGGGCAGCTGGTCCTGCGGCTGGATCGAGATGAGGTAGTTGATGACGTCCTCGATCTGCTGGTCGTTCATCGGGCCGCCGTAGCCCAGCCCCCACGTCGGCATCGGCGTACCGGGCCGGCCCTTCGAGATCGTTTCGTAGACGAAGTTGTAGGCGTCCTTGGCCGACTTCTTCTGGTCGACCATCTGCCGGATGAAGACGGTGTTGAGGGACGGCACGACCCAGTCGATCGGCTTGGCGTCCGGCTTGCTGCCAGGGGGCAGGAAGTTCTTGCGTACGCCGCCCTGCGCGTTGACGCCGTGGCACTGCGCGCAGTTGGCCTGGAAGCCGTGCGCCGGCCCGGGCGGCGGCGCGTGGAAGATGTGGTCGCCGCGCTCGATCGACTCGGTGCGCTGCAGGATCGCCGCGTGCGTGCCGCGCTGCCGCTCGAAGAACAGCCAGTAACCGGGGAGGAAGAGCGCCAGGAACATCGTGAGTACGACGCCCAGGCCCTGCCAGCGCTCGAGGATGTTGGTCTCGAGCTCGTCGTCGGACGGCGCGGCGCGCAGGCCGATGGGAATGCGCGGCGCGCGGTCACGACGGCGCGCGACGGTGCCGGCGGGCGGCGCGGACTCGGCGGGGGCTTCGGGGTCGGTCATCAGCAGTGCGGTCCTTCTGGCTCTTGGCCGATCGTGTCGGTGCCGCGCGGCGAGGCAGCGCCCGGTGCCGCGGTGTCGACGGTGACCGCGCCGCCGTCGATCGTGATCGGGAAGTGTGACAAGCCCGTCGGCGCCGGGCCGAACCGGTACTCGCCGGCCTTGTTGTAGCGCGAGCCGTGGCAGGGACACTCGAACCACTTGCTGGTCTCGCAGAACGGGACGCGGCAGCCGAGGTGCGCGCACTTCTGGTAGACCGCGAGCAGGCCCTGGTTGGCGAAGCCCTTGTAGAACGTGTTGATGCCGCTGCCGTCGTACGCCACGAGGTAGGAGCGCGCCTCGGCGAAGTACTTCATCTTTCCGGGGAGCGTGTCGAGTTCGCGCTTGAGGTCGTCGAGGTTGCCGAGGGTGATCTTCGCGCCGAACCCGCCGCGCAGCGTAGGCCAGAGGAACGCCAGACTCGACGCCGCGAACCCGCCGAGGCCGATGCCCATGCCGGCGAGCCAGGTGTTGCGGAAGAAGTCCCTGCGGGACATCCCCCTCTTCTTCGCCATGGTCTCTAGTTGCCCTTGCCTAGAAGGAACGTGCCGTTGAGTGCAGCCAGCCTAGAACTCGAAGAACAAACCGCCCTTCCACGGCCAGACCCAGTTGTAGCCGGGACCGCGGAAGAGGGAGCCGATGGTCGACAGGATCGCGGCGAACATCATGAACATCGTGAAGATCATGATGGCGAACTTGCGGTTCTGCGGGCGCACCGACGGGTTCTTGTCGATGTACGGGAACGCGCCGAGCAGGGTCAGGCCGATGCCCGGCAGGAGTACGCCGGCGATCATCGGGTGGAAGTAGCGCAGGAGTTCCTGCA
>JAWVDX010000479.1:0-2542 GCA_033857015.1 Gaiellaceae bacterium | reverse complement strand
TCCCGCGATATCCCATAAACTGATGCCACGAGACCGGGCAATAACTTCGTCAACCCATAGCCAGGCGCGGACAACAGTCGAACCTCTGGAATATATCGGGTCCGAAACCGGTGCACTGATCTCGGCAGATCCGCGCACTCGTGGTCAGGTCGCGTCATGATCGTCTTCACGGAGGGTGAATGAGCTCGGGAGCTACCGCCGGCACCACCGGCGGTAGAGATCGACAAGTGGTGCCGGTTCTCCCGAACGTCTCGGCACGCGGCGCCGGCAACGTGGCGCCGAAAGTCGCGAACATCTGGCGCCCAAACCCGGCTCTGTCCCGCGAAGAGTGATTGATCTTCAGGTCAGTGGGTCAGTGGGCTCGTGCCCGCGGGTTCGATCCTCGCACGGTGCGTCTATCATCCGGCCGAGTTGACCTGATACGTCATGCCGTTGTATGCCACTCCTCCACCTCGATGTAGTCCTGCCGGAGGACACGTGGACCTACGTGCTGACGGGGCCGTGCGGTGCGTCCGGCCCGGTAGCCGGCCTCGCTGTGGTGATCCCCGATTCGACGCCCGACGGCGAGCTGTCCACGTCTTCGGACGCGACCCTTGCCTGTGTGGCCGTTGCCAATGGGCCGCTGCTCACCACCATCCGGCAGCCGGTCGAAAAATGGCCGACTGCCGCCGAATCCGCAGGTCAGCCGGTCTGGGCAGCACCTTTCGGCGTATACTCGGCACGGCGATTGCCGCATAGATGCGTCGCCCGCATCGGGAGGAACCATGCTGAACCACAGCGCAGTGGAAGCCAACATTCCCGCCGCCGACCTCGACCGAGTCCGTAAGTACTACTCCGACAAGCTGGGACTGAGCCCCGTCGCCGAGTACGGCGGGGAAGCCCTGCGGTACCAAACCGCCAAGGGGACTTTCTTCAACGTCTACAAGACGCAGTACGCGGGGCAGGCAGCGCACACGATCGCCCAGTGGCACGTCGACGACGTCGATCAAGAGGTGAAGGACCTGCTCGCCAGGGGCGTCGTCTTCGAAGTCTACGAAGACATGCCCGGCGTCGAGTGGAACGGCCAGGTTGCGACCATCCCCGGGATGGGAAAGGCGGCTTGGTTCAAGGACAGCGAGGGCAACATCATGTGCGTTGACGAGGGCGCACCCTCTCGCTGAACGAGCCGCGCGCGATGGAGGCCGAGATGACCACGGAGTCGGTCGGAATCGACGATCCCGGCCCGTGCACGTTTTGGCAGCGGTTCATCGTATGCCGAACGGCAAGGCTGATCTTGAGTGGATCCTGAGCGCACGCGACGAAAGCCTCGTAGTTTGCTGACGGCGACCGCGTTGCGGTTGGCGGCCTCCAGGTCGGACCGGCTGGATGGGCGATGGGCCCATCCAGCCCGCCAATGGTCAGGTCAGCCGACTGCCTGGACGTAGACGGCGTCGCAGTCGAGCCTGCGGATGTTGCGATAGAACGCGGACAGCGCTGCGCCGCCAATCGTGTTGTCGTCGGCGTTGATGGGCCGGGCGGAGCCGTTCCGGATTCGCCAGTCGGCCCGGCCGGTGGGGCTGGGGTTGGCACTGAGCCCTGGCCGGTAAGGGTGCGTAGCGCTGTGTGATCAGGTTGTTCTGCCGTGTTCGACGTGGAGTAGGACCGGTGCTGCAGTGACAATTTGTCCAATTCTGCTGGGGGCCGAGGCTGACGTGTCGTAGGGCCTGACGTGACGAACCGTCAGCTGCACCAAGCCCTCGGCGACGCCGACGCGTCCGCCCTGCCCGCCCTGCCCGCCGCAGCCCAACTTGACCGCCCAGATCGACACCATCACTCCATCGCCCAGCGATCGATCACGACGAACATCGATCACTCTTCACGGGACAGAACCCCAAACCCGCGAACGAAGCCACCTGCTTGAGCGCCCGCAGGCTCGCTTCGCGTAAAGCAAATGCCGGGTGGTCAAATAACGGAAATTACCGCCTTCATATGTTCGCCGAGCAGCTCGTTTCAATCGTAGACAACAACGTCGGACCTCTCGTCGCCATGGCGGCGCCGTTGCGTTGGGAGATCAGTGGACGCGCCGATCTCGGCCGGGATCGGCGTCAGATCGCCTGGGCGAGTTCGGTGAACGCATCGGCGACTCGCTCTGCCGGGGTGGTGGTATGTTGACTCGATCGCCGACTGCGGCTTCCCCCGACCGCCGATGCAGCGGATGGGCATCGAGCTGAACTACGCCACCACCCTGTACGAACGGCCGCCGACGCCCGAGTTGTGGACGACGGTCTCGATCGACACCCCCGCGCCTGGCCGCACTTCCCGGATCGGCGGCTTCACCCCGATTGAGGGCGACCGGTGGTCGATGCTTGTCTCCGGCTACGCCGACGACCGCCCCACCCGCGACCCCGACGACTACCGCCGGCGCTGCGAGCAGGATGTCCCGCCAGAGTTCGGCGCGATCGCCACCACGGCCGAACGGGTGAGCGAGGTCATCACCTACCACCAGGCCGACAGCCGCCGCCGCGACTTCCACCGCCTCGACCGCTTCCCGTCCCGCGTCACC
>JAWVDX010000478.1:0-2651 GCA_033857015.1 Gaiellaceae bacterium | reverse complement strand
GCGATGACGCTCTACGAGCTCAATCGTGACAAGCCCCAACCGTTGTGGCTGCATGGTGTAGATGCCGCCGAACTCATGGCGGACTTGGGTCGCGCGGAAGACGCGTGGGCTGCTGTGCAGAAGGGCTGGGAGCAGCAGGCCCTGACCGGCTCGGCCGTGTATGCCGCTCTGCTGCACATCGTGGAGGCGAGGCTGCACCTGCGGCTGCACCGCGCCGCCGATGCCGCCATGGTTGCGTTAGACGCCGCGAACGAATCCGGCGCCCAGATGCATTCCCTGACACGCGAATTCGAGATGCTGTGGCGCGGGCTGGCGCATCTGCTGCGCGGCGATGACGCGCTGGCGCGTGATGTGCTCTCCGCTGCCGCCGGGAGCATGGAAAAGACAGGTCACCGGTTGGAGCTCGTCGCCGCGACCACCTATCTGTCAGAAGCCCAGTGGCGGACCGGTAATGAGGAGGCCGCCGATGAGGCGGCCGCGCTGGCCCTGAGGGTGGCCGACGACATGGGCGCGATCCATTTGTTGCTCGCCGCGCTTGAAGACGTGCCAGCGGTTGCGGTGCGCGGGGCCGACACCGAGCCCCACCAAACATCGCGGTGGCATGAGCTGACGGCTTTGCTGGCCCGGCGGCGCGGCGTGACGGTCACCGCATCGCATCCGCGGATCGTTCTCGAAGAGTTCGGCGAGCCGGTGCTGTTTCTCGACGACGTCGACGTCACCCCCAGGCTGCGGAAGAGCACCGAACTGCTGGCCCGGATCATCGCTGCGCCGGGCCGGTCGGTGAGCCGTGCGGACCTTCTCGACGGGCTGTTTCAGTCGCGCAGTCAGCCCGCCGCCCGAAGCTACCTGCGGCAAGCGCTATATCGCCTGCGCGAGATCTTGCCCGAGGAGTTCAGCCCCGTGCTGGATCGCGACCGGGTCTCGGTTCCCGGTCCAGAGATTCTGGTCGGCACTGGCGAGGAGGTCCTGGCGCGGATCAGCCAAGCGGACCGCCAGGAGGGCGAAACACGCTTGATGACGCTGACCGAGGCGTTGGCGCGCTCGGACCGCGGCCCGTACTTGGCGGGGCTGACAAGCAGTTGGGTAGACGCACGCCGCGCCGAAGTCTATGAACGACTTCTGCGGGCAAGGCTGGACCTGGCCCGCACCGCCTACCGGCTGGGCCGGTATTGGGAGTCGTCCACCGCGGTCGACGTGGTGTTGCGCCACGAGGCGTATCACGAAGACGCGTGGCTATTGCGACTTTCGCTGGCCCAAGCCAGCGGCAGCGACGATGGCGTCTTGGCGACCTACCAGCGCTACCTCGCCGCCATGCGAGACCTCGGCGTTCCGCCGTCACCGGTGGTTCAGCGCCACGTGTCGCGCCTGCGGGCATGAGCCGGCAGCGGTTTCGGCTCAGTTAACGATCGGCGTGTCACAGTGCACCCCACCGAACAACTCAGCACTTGATCAGAGGGAGGGCCTCGTGCAATCGACGACGACGCAACCCGAGGAGCTCACCTCGGCATTCCGGCAAGCAATCTCGCATTTCAGTACCGGGGTGGCGGTGATCACCACCTGCACGCCGGAAGGTCCAGCCGGCATGACGGCCAGCGCGGTCGCCTCCCTTTCCATCGATCCGCTGCAACTGCTGGTGTGCATTCGGACAGACCTGCCGACGCGCGCGGCGATCGAGGAGACCGGGCGGTTCGCGGTGAACGTACTCGGCGATGGGCACGAGCACCTAGCCCGTCATTTCGCGACACCTCGTCCCGATAAGTTCGCAGGCGTCGAGATACGCGACGACTACGACATCCCGGTGCTGGACGACGCCATCGCGCACTTCGTCTGCAATGTGGCGGCCGCGCTGCCCGGCGGCGATCACACCATCATCATCGGCGATGTGGTCGGTTGTGATCATGTCGCGGGCGCCGACCCGCTGGTCTACTACTCGCGATCGTTCTTAGGCCTATGCAAGCCGAGTTCGCATGCCCGGCACGCCTACGAACTGCACCTCGAGCTGATGATGTGACCGCACTGCTCGAAGAGGTACCGGTCGTCGTCCGCAGCCGGCTGCGCCCACCTGACCCGCACCCCGACGAGTTGCCGCGGCCGCGTCTTCTGTCCCAGCTCGACGCGTATGACGAACCGGTCGTCCTGCTGGCAGCGCCCAGCGGTTCGGGCAAGACGGTCTTGTTATCGCAGTGGGTGCGCAGTACGGGCACGCGGTGCGCTTGGGTGAGCCTCGGCCCGACGAGAGCGGGACTGTGTGATGTGTGGTCGGCGATTCTGCAGGCACTTGAGCCGCTTTGCGATGACAACGTTCACCTGACGCTTCGCGACCGCACTGATCCACAGATCCTGCTCCATCGCGTGATTCCCGGACTGCTCAACAAACTCAGCGGCGCCGACGCACTGGTATTGGTACTGGACGGTCTGAACGCGGTCGTCGACCCGCGCGCCACGGAGTCGTTGACCCACTTCGTCCTGCAACTGCCGGCGCACGTGCGCACAGTTCTATCGACCAATCGACCCGCAGGCGGACCCGTTGCGCTGCTGCGGGCCGGCGGTCGACTGGCAGAACTGCGCACCGATGATCTGCGCTTGACCGGCCTCGAAGCCCACAAGTTGCTCGAAGTCGTCGCCGGACGCGTGGTAGCCGAGGACGAGGC
>JAWVDX010000477.1:0-3285 GCA_033857015.1 Gaiellaceae bacterium | reverse complement strand
CGTCGATCTCGATCGAAATCGAGGGCGCCTCCGAGGGCTCGCGCTCCAGCAGCGCCGCGTCGATCGCCTCGACCACCGCCGCGCCGCTCGGGTACCGCAGGTCCGGCGCCTTCTCGAGCAGCCGCATCATCACGGCCTCGAGCGCCGCGGGGACCTTCACCCCGGGCGCGCGCTCCGCGACCTTTGGCACCGCCGTGAAGCGCTGCTGCTTGAAGAGCTCGCCGGCGTCGATCGCGTCGAACGGGTGCTTCCCCGCCAGCATCTCGTAGAGCACGATCCCGAGCGCGTAGAGATCGCTCCGCTCGTCGACCGAGTCCATGCCCAGCGCGGCCTCGGGCGCGAGGTAGGCGATGGTGCCGAAGATCATCCCCTCGACGGTGAGGCGATCCCCTTCGGTCGGGTTACGAACGCTCAGCGCCGAGCCGCGCCCGAGGAGCGAGACGCGCGAGAGCCGATCCGCCGCGGCCGAGATCGCCGCCATGGGCACCTTGGCGAGGCCGAAATCGATGAGCTTGACGACGTCCTCCGTGCCGTCGAGGAGCATGATGTTGCGCGGCTTGACGTCGCGGTGGACGATCCCGATCGCGTGGGTCGCGGCGAGCGCCGAGGCGAGCTGCCGCGCGATCTTCGCGGCGCGCGCCGGCGCGAACGCCCCGCCCTGCTTGATCGCCTGGTGGAGCGTGCGCCCCTTCACGAACTCGAGCACCAGGAAGTACGAGCCGTCCTCGAGCGTGCCGAAGTCGGTCGCGGCGGCGACGTTGGGGTGATCGACGTGCGCGCCGGCGATGGCCTCGCGCTCGAAGCGCGTCACGAGCTCGGGGAGGTTGTCCATCCCCGGGTGGAGGATCTTGATCGCGATCTTCTTCTTCAGGAGCAGGTGCGTGCCCCGGTAGACGGCGCCCATCCCGCCCATCGCCAGGAGATCGTCGACGCGGTAGCGCCCCGAGATCACGCGGCCGACGGCGGACGCCGCCTGGGCCTGCGCCTCGGCGTCGAGCTCGTTTTGCGCCCGCGGAGGGCTATCGGTGTTCGGATCGTCCACAGCCCCGGCAGCACCCTACCCCGAGTGCGGCGCGTCGCGCCAGTCACGGATCTCGCACGGCGTGATCCCTTGCACTGACGGTCGCGACGCGGCGCTATAAGTGGGGGGCCATGGCCGACCAACCGAACCCGCTGCTCGACGATCGCGACGTCGATTTTCTCCTCTACGACGTCCTCCACGTGGAGCGCCTGGTCGAGCTCCCGGACTTCGCCGAGCACGAGCGCGGGACCTTCGATCTGCTGCTCCAGACGACGCGCCGCTTCGCCCGCGAGGTGCTCTTTCCGGCCTACAAGCCCATGGATGAAGCCCCGCCGGTGCTCGCGCACGGGCGCGTCACCGTCCACCCCGCGATGCACGCGATCTACCCGAAGCTGGCCGAGCTCGGGCTGATCAGCGCGTCACGCCCGACCGCCGCCTCTGGGATGGAGCTGCCGCTGACGATCTCCACGGCGGCGATGGCCTACCTGATGGCGGCGAACCTCAGCGCGGCCGGCTACGCGTTCTTGACGACGGGCGCGGCCCACCTGATCGAGGCCTTCGGCGACGAGGATCTCAAGGCCACGTACATGCGCCCGATGTACGAGGGCACGTGGACCGGGACGATGGCGCTGACCGAGCCGCAGGCCGGGAGCAGCCTCAGCGACGTGAAGACGACGGCGACGCCCACGGCCGACGGTCACTACCTGATCCGCGGGAGCAAGACGTTCATCTCCGGCGGCGATCACGATCTCACGGAGAACATCGTCAACCTCACGCTGGCGCGGATCGACGGCGCTCCGCCGGGGATCAAGGGCGTGTCGCTCTTCGTCGTCCCGCGCCGGAGGCCCGAGGGCGGCGGGCTCGTCGACAACGACGTGCACACGGCGGGGGTGATCCACAAGATCGGCTGGCGCGGCCTCCCGAGCGTGATTTTGAGCTTCGGCGAGGCCTCGGACTGCCACGGGTTCTTGCTCGGCGAGCCGCACAAGGGCATCGGCTACATGTTCCAGATGATGAACGAGGCGCGGATCCTCGTCGGCGTCAGCGCCGCGGCGACGGCGTCGGCCGCCTACCACGAGTCGGTGGAGTACGCGCGGGTGCGGCCGCAGGGACGATCGATGAAGGTGCGCGATCCCGCGGCACCGCAGATCCCGATCATCGAGCACGCCGACGTGCGGCGGATGCTGCTGCGGCAGAAGGCGATCGTCGAGGGCGCGCTCTGCCTCTCTCTCTCGGCCTCGCGCTACTCGGATCTCGCGGCCCACGCGGTGACGCTCGAGCAGCGAAAGCGCGCGGCGCTGCTTCTGGATTTGCTCACGCCCGTGGCCAAGTCGTTCCCGGCGGAGAAGGGGTTCGAGGCCAACGCGCTCAGCGTCCAGGTCCACGGCGGGTATGGCTACTCGAGCGAGTACCTGCCCGAGGCTTGGCTGCGGGATCAGAAGCTCAACACGATCCACGAGGGGACGACGGGGATCCAGAGCATGGATCTGCTGGGAAGAAAGGCTGTCGCCGGCGGCGGCGCGGCGATCGTGGCGCTGCTGGAAGAGATCGAGGAGGCCGCGGCGCGGGCGCGCGCGGCCGAGGGGACGCCGACGTGGATCGAGGCGGTCACGCGCGCCGGCGCCGCGGTGGCGGGGCTCACCGCCGAGCTCGGCGGATATGGGATGCGCGGTGACGTGGAGAAGATGATGCTCCACAGCGTCGATTACCTGGAGCTGTTCTCCACGCTGGTGATTGGCTGGCAGTGGCTCTTGCAAGCCGCGGCGGCGCGCGAAGGGCTCGCCCGGGAAGATGGGCTGTCCGACTTTTACGAGGGGAAGCTCTGCGCGGCGCAATACTGGATTTTCACGGAGATCCCGAGGATTCCTGCCCTCGCCGAGCTTTGCCGCTCGGCGGAGGATTCCTACGGGCGAATGAAGCCAGCCTGGTTCTGAGGCGGCAAAGGCAGCTCCCCCCGATTGACCTCGGCTGATCTCGCCCAACGAGGTCCGATGTCATGGAGATCCTGCTGCTCCAGATCAAGGAGGGCGAGGCCGCCGCCCAGCGCGAGATCGGGCCGGTCCCGCTGTGGTGGCTCTGGCTGCTGATCGCGTTCATCGCCGTGGTCGCGGTCGCCTGGATCCTGAAAAACCTCGGGCCCGGTGGCGGGAGGCCGGGGCCGCGGTGACGATCGGTCTCGATGCACCTCGCCGAGCTTTGCCGCTCGGCGGAGGATCCTTATGGTCGAATGAAGCCAGGATGGTTCTCAGCGCGCCAACGTTCAG
>JAWVDX010000476.1:0-5170 GCA_033857015.1 Gaiellaceae bacterium | reverse complement strand
ATTGGCCGCTGGCCGAGAAGTCGGGCAGCACGGCGGTTAGCGTCGTCGACGCGAACGAGGGCACCGACAACGCCACATATTCCAACGTCACGCTAGGCAGTGTCCCCGGCACTGTGGCCTCGAGCGCCGTTACCGCGGCCGACTTCAACGGCACGAGCTCGAAGGTGAACCTGCCGAACCTCGGCATGCACTCGTCCAACCAGCAGTCCGTCTCGCTGTGGTTTAGCGCGCCGGCCGGCGCGCCGGCCGGCGTGATCTTTTCTTATTCGGACATGCCCGTCGGGGCGAAGGCCGCCCTGAACGTCTCGATGCCGGCGATCTACCTCGGCACGTCCGGCCATCTGTGGAGCGAGTTCTGGATTTCGAGTGCGGATGGCAAGGTCAACCCGATCGAGAGTAAAAACGTGGTGGCCGACGGCAAATGGCACAACGTCGTGCTGACCGGTTCTCCGACCAAGCAGTTCCTATACATCGACGGCCAATCCCAGGTCACCGCCGGTATCGCCGGCTGGGACACGCCGAACTACCTGGAGCCCCAGCCATGGGAGGACGCGTTCAACTACCTTGGCGCAGGCTTCCTCGGCAACGCCCCGGTCCTCAATAATGTCTGGCCCGACCAGCCGTACTCGTCGACCAGCAACAGCACTGCTCTGAAGGGCACTTACTTCCGAGGATCGCTGGCCGACGCGGCCATCTATCCCGGCACGGTGCTCAGCGGCACCGACGCCGCCGGCCTCTATCTGGCCGGCACCCAGCCGGACACCCTGATGACCTCCGCGTTGCGCCCGTCCGGTAAATCCTTCTCCGCGGTCACCTATGACCCGGTGTCGGCCGCTGTCACTCACGTCACCGATGAGAACGGCGGCTCGTGGGGTCTTTCGGCGCCGACGACGGCCGGATCCAGCCAGGTGTACCGGGGTGCGGTTTTCGGCGGCGGCCCTTTGGCCTACTACCGCCTCGGTGACGCCGCCGGCTCGCCTGCGGCAGCCAGCGACGTGCACTACACGCCAGGTACATACACCAGCACGACGCTGGGTACGGCCGGCCCGTTCGCCGACGAGAGCGCGGCGACCTTCAATGGCACGACATCCTTCCTCGAGGTGCCCAAGGAGGTCTTCGCCAGCCCAGCGAGCTCGCAGGAGCTGTGGTTCAGGACCGGTGCGACGACGACCGGCGAAGTCCTAGTCGAGACGCAGGACGCAGTGGGTGCCAGCGGCCCAGGCCCCTATCTACCGGCGCTGTGGATCACTCCGGACGGTTTGCTGCGCGCTCTGTCGCCGTCGACCACGCCGACCGGACCGTTCACGGCGAAGTCGCTGGCCGGCAAGTGCATCGACGACGCCAGCAGCAGCACGGCCAACGGTGCCAAGATTGAGGTCTACACCTGCAACGGCACGGCTGCCCAGAACTGGACGATGTACCCGGACGGCAGCCTCCGGACCATGGGCAAGTGCCTGGACATCACCGGTAACGGCAGGACCAACGGCACGCTCCTGCAGCTATACACGTGCAGCGGCGGCACCAACCAGGTCTGGCAGTACGACGTGCAGGGCGGCCTGCGTAACCCGGCCTCCGGCCTGTGCCTGGACGACCCGCAGGGCTCGACGGTCAACGGCACCCAGCTCCAGCTCTACACCTGCAACGGCGGGGCGGCACAGAGTTGGCTGCAGTCTCTGACCTCTAAAACTCCGGTGACCGACAACAAGTGGCATCACGCGTTGCTCGCCTCCAATGGTCACGACCAGCAGCTCTATGTCGACGGTCAGCTGGTCCAGTCGACGAACGGAACCGTGCCGCTGGTGCCCGGCTCCCTGCCACACGCTCTGGTCGGCACCGGCCTGACCGGCTATACCGGCAACGCGACCAGCGTGACCGGACTGGCCCTCGGCCAAACACCCCATTTCAAGGGCTCGATCGGTGAGCTCGCCTTCTATCAGATCGGGCTGAGCGCGGCGGACGCGGCGGCGCACTACGCCGCCGCGAAGAACTCCACTGGGACGACCCCGCTCACCACGGTGAGCATCACCGATCCGGGCGGCAAGTCGCTTAGCAACACCTATGATCCACTGAACAATGACAGGCAGGTCGCATCGATCGACGCGCTTGGACAAAAGACCAGCTTCGGGTACGACACGGGCGGCTTCCTGCACACCACCACCGACCCGAACGGAGACGTGACCACCACCGGTCACGACGCGGCCGGCCATGTTGTGTCCACGACGACTTGCCAGAACCGCAGCACCGACGTCTGCTCCACCCTGTACGCGACCTTCCAGCCCACCACGATGGGTATCGACGTGGCGAAGGCCAAAACGGTCACCTCCACCTCGATCTCCACCACGACCGGACTGAATAACACGTCCTATCTGGTCGACGGCAACGTCACCTCGGTCGCCGGGGCACTCGGTTTCGAGAGCGCGCTGCAGACCGCACCGGGTACTCCGCAGTGGGTGCAGGTCAACCTCGGCTCAACGCAGAACATCGACCAGGTCGCGGTCTATCCGCGTACGGACGTCGCAGGCGGCTTCCCGCTCACCTTCACCATCCAGGTGTCGGCAGACGGCACCACCTGGAAGACCGAGACGACGCAGACCAACTACCCAGCGCCCGCGGCTGGCGGCCAAGCCATCTTCACGTTCACCCCCACCAACGCCCAATATGTGAAGCTGAACGCGACGGTGCTGCGGGCCAGCCCCACCTCGGGCAAGTACTCGCTGGACATCGGTGAGCTGACCGCGCTGAGCGACCGGCCCGACCCGTTGGCCGGCGTTCAGCTTACGCAGCGCGACGCACGGTCAACCTCGGCCACCGACAACACCTACCTGACCTCCTTCGGCCACGACGGCCTCGGCGATGTCACGTCGGTGACCTCGCCCGCGGTGGACGGCTCACCCAGCGGGCGCACGACGAAGATCGACTACACCGACGGCAGCACCGTCGCGGCCGCCGACGGCGGATTCGCCCCAGCCGGGCTGACCTCGCGAACGACATCGCCGGGTGGTGCGGTGAACCAAGTGAGCTACAACCACAATGGTGACGTCGCCGGCAGCACGGACGCGGATGGCCTGGTCACCACGTTCGGCTACGACAATCTCGGTCGGGTCGTCAGCAAGACTGTCGTGTCGGACACCTACCCCGACGGGTTGACGACGACCTACGCCTACGACGGCCAGGATCGGGTGGTCACCGAGATCGACCCGCCCATCGCGGACCGGGTCTCCGGCAAGATACACACCCAGCAGACCACGAGCGGGTACGACACCGACGGCGGTGTGACCGCGGAGACGGTCGCCGACACCACCGGCGGTGACGTGCCGCGCACGGTCACCACCAGCTTCAACGCACACGACCAGGTCCAGTCCACCGTCGATCCGGAGCAGCACACCACCACCTACGAATACGACGGATACGGCAATCGGACTGCCGAGGTCGACCCGCAGGGCAACCGCACCGGGTACACATTCGACTCGAACGGGCGCTTGTTGACCCAGGTGCTGGCCAACTACATCGGCGATCCGAGTGCTCCACAGGTCGCCGCACCACTGATCGAGTTGTCCCGGGCCTATGATCCCGCCGGACGGCTCGCGTCGATCACCAACGCGATGGGCTTTATCACGGCGTACACGTACACGGACAACGGTCTGCCGGCTACGGCGACCCGGACCGACGCGGACGGCAAGAATCCTTACGTCGAGAAGTCCGATTTCTATGACGCTGCAGGAAACCTCGGCAAAGAGATCACCAACAACGGCGCGACCACCACCACGATCAAGGTGGACGCCGCGTCCCGGCAGACGTCGACCACGCTTGACCCGGACGGCGTCAACCGCACCAGCACGATCAGTTACACACTGGACGACGCAATCGCCGCCAACGTCACCAGCGACGGCACCGGCGCAACGGTCACCACCACGGCGACCTACGACGACATGGGCCGCACTACGTCGAAGTCGGTGCGCACGAACACCCCCGGCTACACCGACGCCATTACCACACGCTGGCACCTCGACCGTCGCGGCCTGCCCACCTCGCAGACCGACCCCAGGAACAACGTCACCGACTTCGGATACGATGAGGCCGGCCGGCCGGCCGTCGTCACGGCACCCGTTGTCGACGTGGAGTCGGACGGGAACGCCCCGACGCACACGCGCCCGACGACGAAGCACGGCTTCGACACCTTCGGCGACGCGGTTGAGAGCCAGGACGCCAACGGCAACGTCACCACCACCGGTTACGACCGGCTTGGCCGTGCGGTCAGCATGACCAGGCCGAACTACCTGGCGCCAGGACAGATGATCCCGATCTCGGCGACCGTCACCAACACGTACGACAGCGCAGGCAACCTGACCGCATCGCGTGACGCGGACCAACAGGCCACCATCTACGGGTACGACCAACTCGGCGACACGGTCAGCAAGACCACACCCGACGGTGGCGTCACGCACTCGACCTACGACCTGAACGGCGACCTGAGCTCTACGATCGACCCGACCGGTGCCGTACGGCAGGCCACGTACGATCACCTCGGCCGGATGAAGACCAGCACGCTCATCGAACGCTACCCAAGTATTGCGGCGCTGACCACCAACTACTCGTACGCGGCATCGGCGCTGAATCCCGGCGGCGCCTGGCTGGCGTCGACCACCACGGCGGGCGGCGTGGTCACCTCGACCGGTTACGACAACGTCGGCGAGACGACGTCCAGCACCGACGGCGCGAACAACACCATGACCTACCGCTACGACCTGCTCGGCCGGCAGATCGCGCAGCTCGCGCCGGATGGCACGTCGACCACGATGAGCTACGACCAGAACGGCGACCCGGTCACCAGCAAGGCGCTGGACGCTGCCGGGGCGGTGCTGACTACCCAGTCGGCGAGCTATGACGCCAACGGCAACCAGGCCTCGGCGACCGACGCCCGAGGCCACACCACGCTGTACGGCTACGACGCAATGAACCAGTTGACCAGCGAGGTTCAGCCGGTCAGCGACGCGTCGTCGATCACCACCTCGTTTGGCCACGACGCCATGGGTAACCGGACCCGCTACACCGACGGCCGCGGCAACAACTGGCTCTATACCTACAACAGCTGGGAGTTGCCGCAGTCGACCGTGGAGCCCGCAACCGCGACGTACACCTCCACGGCCGACCGCACCATGACCACCGCATA
>JAWVDX010000475.1:0-2510 GCA_033857015.1 Gaiellaceae bacterium | reverse complement strand
CCTCGATAGCCTGCCGTGGCCTTGGAGTCAGAAGTACCCGCCGCAGCCTCCAGCAGTTGCAGCGCGTTCGACGCGTCTCGCGTCTCGGGTCGTAGGGAGTGCGTCGCGGACCCGACAGCAGCGACATCCGTCGAGACGAGGAGCAACAGCGGCCCTTCCGGATCCGTCGGATCACCGTGATCCATCCAGGACTGCAGGGTGCGCCAAATATCGGTCGACGAATCGCCTAGAGAGCGGGCCGACCGAAGGTGATGCTTGAGCTGCAGTTTGTCCGTTGGGCTGCCGTCGGCGTCCCAGGCGACGTCATCGAAAAGTTCGACCGAGATACGGAGGTCAGGCCGTGACCTACCGCGTTGCAAGAGCTCAAGCAACGACCACCTGCCCTGATACAGATAGCCGACGGCGCTCGCAGCCCCGCTGTGCGACGGTGTGGACACCGCACCGAGTGTCGTCGCTGAAGCGCGAATCTGTCCAGCGTCGAACGGCGACTTGCTTCGGCGCGCAGCGCGGCTCGTTCCGGAGCACCTGCCTCGCCCTGTGGAGGTTGCTGCCATCTCGCGCGCTCGTCGACTGAACATGCTTCGCCCAGCACATTGCGCGACACCCTGTCATACAAGCCGCTGCGGGCGGCGCTCACCAACTTGCTGTGGCTTGCACCAGTCAGGCCGTGCGATCGAGTTCCAAGTTCGTTCCCGCATTCGCGGCATGACTTGCCCCGCGCCGTCCACGTCGCGCCTAACCAGGCCCGGACTGTCTCGTCCAGTTGAAGGTTGCCAGGGATGCCCCGCGCTTGCTGGGGTTCGCAAGCTAGGTCTGGACGATCCCAGCGCAGGTCGTCCAGATTTACATTGCAATTTCGGCGACCGGAGCATCTGGGCATGTCGAGCGACTGCAGCACGTAGCGCAACTCACTCGAGCGAGCTGTGCCGGCGGCACTTGCCTCGTGGAGCGAAGGTCAGCGTGGCCAAGCCAAAACGCGATCACCGCGGTGCCCCAGATTGCAGCAAGGTCATGGCGCAGCTATGACGTAGGACATGCGGATGCAGGCGTTCGGCCCGAAAGAGGGGCACCGTGTTGCGGCGGTGACGGCGTGCTTGCGGACGAGACACTCAACGGCGTTGGCGCTGAGGCGTCGTCCGGTGCGGGTAGGGAACAGTGGCTCGTCTCGACGTCCGGCCCGTTCGGTCATCCATACGCCGAGGACGGTCTGAGTCTCGGCGGTCAGCGGTACCGCGCGATGTTTCCGGCCCTTGCCGTTGCACCGGACGTTGGCTCCGGTGCCGGTGCCCGGCACCGTCCTCGGTTACGTAGCCGACCTCAAAGCCGCCCGCGGCAAGCGGATCAGATGGCCGGACTGCTTCAGCAAGTAGCGCCGTCACAGATCAACATTGTTCGTCACCACCCGGTCGAAATCCGGTAGCGACCCGCAAAGTAACTCTGGACTCCGCAAGATCACCCGAAAAGTAAGTCCGGAATCCGAAAAGTTCGACTTGACGCGACAGTTGACCACCGACGCTGTCGGAGCATGTGAACCCAGCCTCGAAACTTGACACACCTAGTGCACAACCGTGTGCGGATTTCGCTGACCCTTCGGAGCACATTCGCTTCGTTAATCGGGAGTTGGACATACGCACGTCCTGCGCGCTCCCTCAGATGCACAGAACTTGTAGTCAGGAAGAGGCCACCTCATGGGCGCCGACATACTCTCGTAGGGGCTGCAGTGGCACCTTGATCAGCCGGCCAACGCGGATGACGGGCGTTGGCCAGGCATCCTCGCGGACGAGGCGGTACGCCAACGTGCGCCCGATGCCGAGCATCGCGGCGGCCTCAGGCAGATCGACTACTGCGGCCCGGGCGTCAGTCCTGGAATCGGTGACGATAGGAAAACGGGTCGGTGTTCCGAGACGCTCAGCTGTCTCCTCGACCGTTAGCAACTTCTTCATCGAGCTACCTCCATCGCGATCGAACGGTCAACCTGCGGCACGGGCACGCGTTCCCGAAACGCGTCGATGCCAGCGAGACCATGCAGTGAGAGCCATTCCGCCGGGTCAAGTCCGGCAAGGAAACGAACGGATTCGGCTTGGCCGCCGAGTTGAGTCACCAGCATGTCTGCCCAGCGCGCGGTCCCTGTGGCTCCGGCGTCGTCCCCGTCGAGGGCGAGGACGACCGGGTTGCGGCTAATCGCGGAGACCTTCATGGCCTGGACTCGGGAGACGGCGAGTCCGCTCGTAGTGACCGGTGCATACGCGTTGAGCTGTCCGCGTTCGGCGGCTGCGGCGGTCATTGCGAGCGCATCCATGACACCTTCGACGACGATCGCGTGGCCGTCGTTCGCAAGCCGATGGCGCGTCGGCCGGTACAGAAACCGGGACTTGTCGAACGTTGCCGTCAGGGTGGGGTTGCGGTACTTCGCCGCGCGAGGATCACCGGTGACGTCGCGGCCGATGAACCCCTCGATCCGGGCCTGGCCGTCGCGAACGGGGACGACGACTCGGCCGCGGAACGCGTCG
>JAWVDX010000474.1:0-4302 GCA_033857015.1 Gaiellaceae bacterium | reverse complement strand
CAGCAATCACGCTTCTGGGTGCGTGCGGCGGCGCCCGAGCCCCAACCGGCCAGCCCGCACCGCCTGCTGGCCAAGCCGCCCCGCCCAGTTCTTGGGCATCCGTATCCACGACGCCCGCCGCCCTGCCCGCCAACCTGGCCTCATTCGCCGGGTCCTGGCACACCCACGACCACCGGCTCGTCATCGACAGCGCCGGCCACGGTCATTACTCGTACACGGACTTCACCCGCTGTCCGAATTGTTCCATGGCCGACGCACCGACAAGCACCGTGGACTTCACGTTGACATCGGTCTCCGACGGCGTGGCCAGCGGAAGCGTCACCGCCGCCTTCCATACAGAGAGGGTAGGCGCGCCGGTGTTAGCCAGGCTCGCCCCCGGTCTCGACCAGTCTCTCGCGCCCAAAGGCGTGTTCCTTCAGCTGAACGTCGGCGGCGACGGGTATGGAAATTACTGCAACGACACGTCTGACGGGGCCGATTGCGGCGCCTGACGTGAAGGCCATCGCCGGGCGCCCGCCTTCCGCCTGATCTCCGGGCCGCGGGCTCTTTCGATCCATTCACGAGGTTGCGGTAACCGGCGCCGTTCTTCGTGCCGCAAATGCTGACGGTGCAGCCGATCGGCATGGTGCGCCCACCCGCTGTGACGCCGATCGTCCGCTTTCCGGAGCGGCGGGCGTTGGTGCCGGTGGAACCGCCGGACCCAGAGGTCGCGACCGTCCCGCGTGACGTGGTCAGCGGGGATTGTCGGCGGGCACCGGCAGCCCCGGGCAGGATTGTGCGTAGGCGATGTCGGGTGCGACCCAGTCGTGCCACTGCCGGTGGCTCATGTTGGCGGTCAGCTTGTCGCACAACATCTCCGGCCAGGCCGCCGGCCCGGCCCACAACCGGAGGGTGCCGTCCTTGCTGGCGGAGACCAGCCGGTGCCCGTCGGGGCTAAACGCCACACTGGTCACTCCGCCGGTGTGCCCGGTCAGCGGGGCGCCGAGGGGTTGGCCGGTGTCGGCGTTCCACAGCCGGATTGTCTTGTCGTCACCGCCGGAGGCCAGCAGGTGCCCGTCGGGACTGAACGCCACACTGAGCACCTTCTTGGTGTGTCCGGTCAGCGGGGGCCCGATTTGTTGGCCGGTGTCGGCGTTCCACAGCCGGATCGTGTTGTCGTCGCTGGCGGAGGCCAGCCGGTGCCCGTCGGGGCTGAACACCACATTGGTGACTGCGTCGGTGTGCCCGGTCAGCGGGGCGCCGATCTGTTGGCCGGTGTCGGCGTTCCACAGCCGGATTGTCTTGTCGTCATTGGCGGAGACCAGCCGGTGCCCGTCGGGGCTAAACGCCACACTGCTCAGTCCGCCGGCGGTCAGCGGCGGCCCGATGTGTTGGCCGGTGTCGGGATTCCACACCCGGATTGTGCCGTCGGCGCCGCCGGAGACCAGCCGGTGCCCGTCGGGGCCGAACGCCACACTGCTCACTGCGCCGTTGCCTGCGGTCAGCGGTGACCCGATTTGTTGGCCGGTGTCGGCGTTCCACACCCGGATCGTGTCCCATCCGGCGGAGGCCAGCCGGTGCCCGTCGGGGCTGAACGCCACACTGTAGACCGGGTTGCTAATCGCCACACCCTCGCCTGTTGTGGAATCCGTCGGTCGTGACCCGAGTTGTTGGCCGGTGTCGGCGTTCCACACCCGGATTGTGCCGTCGTTGCCGCCGGAGACCAGCCGGTGCCCGTCGGGGCCGAACGCCACACTGATGACTGCGTCGGTGTGCCCGGTCAGCGGGGCGCCGAGGGCGCCGACGGGTTGGCCGGTGTCGGCGTTCCACAACCGAACGGTGTGGTCGTCACCGCCGGAGACCAGCCGTTGTCCGTCGGGGCTGAACGCCACACTGTTCACCGGGCCGATGTGGCCGGTCAGCGGGGGCCCGATTTCCTGGCCGGTGTCGGCGTTCCACACCCGGACCGTGTCGTCGTCGCTGGCGGAGGCCAGCCGCTGTCCGTCGGGGCTGAACGCCACACCGGTCACTCCGGCGGTGTGCCCGGCCAGCGGGGGCCCGATTTCCTGGCCGGTGTCGGCGTTCCACACCCGAACTGTGTTGTCGTTGCCGCCGGAGACCAGCCGCTGTCCGTCGGGGCTAAACGCCACACTGTTCACCGGGCCGATGTGGCCGGCCAGCGGGGGCCCGATTTCCTGGTCGGTGTCGGCGTTCCACACCCGCACGGTGCCGTCCCAATCGGCGGAGGCCAGCCGTTGTCCGTCGGGGCTGAACGCCACGCTGTTCACCGGGTCGGTTAGGCCGGCTAGCGGTGGTCCGAGTTGTTCGCCGGTGTCGGGGTTCCACAACCGGATCGTGCCGTCGCCACTGGCGGAGGCCAGACGGTGCCCGTCGGGGCTGAACGCCACACCCCACACCGCGGCGGTGTGTCCGGTGAGCGGCGCGCCGATCGGCTGGCCGGTCTCCGCGTCCCACAACCGGATCGTGTTGTCTTCGCCGCCCGAGGCCAGCCGGTGCCCATCGGGGCTGAACGCCACACTCTCGGGGCTAAACGCCACACCATCCGCCGGGAGGGTTTGTCCGGTGAGCGGCGCGCCGATCGGCTGGCCGGTCTCGGCGTCCCACAACCGCACAGTTTTATCGGTGCTGGCTGACGCCAACCTGCGCCCGTCGGGGCTAAACACCGCAGTGCGCACCTTGTCGGTGTGCCCGGTGATGATTTTGACCGTACTGAATCGGTTGACCAGGACGTTGAACAGAGAGGCGGCGCCGGTCCCTGGTGCGATCGCATCAACGGCGAGCGCTTCCTGGAAGGCCTTGACATCGCCGCCAGCATTGGTCCCGTTGAGGGTCGCCGCTGCGTCGGTTGCCAAGCGCAGCGCCACGGATTGGCGGTAGCGCGCTTGAGCTTGCTGTTTGGCTGTGGTGGCCTGGTTGAATCCGATCACCGCGACCACGGCGCCGACAACGGCGATGACCGCGACGACGGCCGTCGCGGCCAAGACACGGCGCAGGATTTTGGAGCGCCGCCGCAGGACCACCGCGTGAGCTTCGGCGGTCTGTTGGCGTTCTTCGGCATTGCGAGCCAGTTCTTGGGCGTGGCGCAGCTCGGCTTCACGCTGGGCAGCTTCGGCGGCCAGCTTTTGGTCCTCTGCCTGTCGGCATGCCCCCAGGTAGTCGCGCGTATTCCCGAGGCGGCCGCTGAATCCTGGTGTGGCTGACAGTGTTTCGGCGTCGGTGAGGCGGGTGCCGGTCAAAAGCCAGGAGGGGTCTTGATCGTTGGTCTCCCAAGCGGTGGCGCTGCGCTCGATGTCATCGGCGGTTTTGAGGTTTTGGCGTTCCTCGCGTAGCCAGCCGGCCAGCTCGTCCCATTGGCGCAGCAGGCTTTCCAACGCGACCTCGACCACCACCTGGCCGCCGCGTTCATCCCGTACCAGCAGCCGCTTTTCGACCAATGCGTCGATCAGCGGCCGGCTCGCCGCCGGGAGGTCGGACTCGCGCGCCACCCGGCGCATCGGTTGATCGTTGTCGGGGTTGATCGTGGCCAGCCAGGGGATGAAGGCGGTGCGCATCAGTGCCAGCGCCCTTTGGCGCTCGTGGGGGTTGCGCCCGAGGATCTCATCGACCTCGTTGTTGACGACGTCGCGCATACCGCCCATCGACTCGTAATTGGCCAGGGTGAGTTCACCCGCACTGGCGTAGTCGGTGTGAAGCCGGGCCAGCGTCAGCGCCAGCAGCGGCAGGGTGTCGGCCCCCTCCGCGGCATCGGCCAGCAGGCGCGAGACGAGGTCCGGCGCGATCGATAGCTGATCACCGGCCTCGGTGGCGCGCTCTGCCGGTCCGTTGATCACTTCCTTGAACTCCGAGTCCGGCATTGGTTTGAGCTCGTCGAACAACACCGTCCCGATGCCGTTGAGCGCGGGATGGTTTTGCATGACCTCAAAGCGGTCGGTTCGGATGGTGGCCGCTACCACCAACCCGAGTTCGGTGGCGTTGATTCGGGCGAGCAGCTCGGCCAGCAGTGTGAGGAATTGCTCCGCCTGCGCGCCGGCATCGGCGGAAAACAGCTCCTCCGCCTGATCTAGCCCCAGCACCAGTGTCGGCGCTGAAACTTCGTGCGCCGTATCGGCGGACGTCCCGCTCATCCGAACGTGCTGCTGGCCGGGATCCCTGGGCGTGACGATTGCGGCTTCGCCGTCCTCGCCGATCTCGGCTAGCTGCTGGGCGGCCGCAGCGCGCAGCTGCACCAACAACTCATAAACCCGATCGCGGTCGTCCTCCAAGCAGGCTTTTTTGATGTCTCCCAGCGGTGCGCCTGGCAGC
>JAWVDX010000473.1:0-2789 GCA_033857015.1 Gaiellaceae bacterium | reverse complement strand
GGTCGGCTCATGCGCGATCGGGGGAAAGAGCTTGCGGGCGTCGGACCGAACCCCTCCCTGGATCAGATTGCTCGTCTGGCTGTGCATTGCCCGATAGAAGCTTTCGCCATCGAGGCGGTGGGCGTCGACATAATGGAGGAAGTTGGCGGTGGTGACCGGGGCGTGCCCGCGATCGAGCGCGACGACGATGCGCCCGAGGCTGGTGTCGATCGCGACCGGGACCAGGTCCTCCTTGGGCGCAGGCGCTGCTGTCGGCGGTGTAGGCACTTGCGCGAAGGCCGGCGCTGCGAGCGAGGCAAGCAGAGCGGCGGCGAGGATTCGGTGCTTCATGGTGTGGCCCTTAGCAAAGGCTGGATGAACCGCGCCAGCAGCCTCGATCCCCGGGCTTTTCCAATCGCGGGCAAGCTCTTATAGCCGCCGCCATGCCCACCATGGAGCTGACCAATCCAGCCGCGCTGCCGGCCGACTGGCGCGATTTCGTCGCGCTGACCAAGCCGCGCGTGATGAGCCTGGTGGTCTTCTCAGGTCTGTGCGGGTTGTTGGTTGCACCGGTGCAGCTTCCGCTCGTGCTCGGCTTCACCGCGATCCTTTGCATCGCGCTCGCCGCCGGAGCGTGCGGCGCGCTCAACCAATGGTATGAAACCGACATCGACGCGAAGATGCGGCGCACCGCCACACGCCCGCTTCCGGCGGGGCGGATGGAGCGGCAGTCGGCGCTTCACTTCGGCGTTGGCTTAAGCGGCTTCTCGGTGCTGCTGATGGGGCTGGCCGCGAACTGGCTCGCCGCCGCGCTGCTTGCCGTATCGATCCTGTTCTACGTGATCGTCTACACCGTCTGGCTGAAGCCGCGCACCGCGCAGAACATCGTCATCGGCGGGGCGGCCGGCGCATTTCCGCCGCTGATCGGCTGGGTCGCTGCCACCGGCCATGTCGCCACGCTGCCGCTGCTGCTGTTCGGGATCATCTTCCTGTGGACCCCACCGCACTTCTGGGCGCTGTCGCTGTTCGTCCGGTCCGATTATGCCGCCGCCGGGATCCCGATGCTGCCCGTCGTTGCGGGCGTGCAGAGCACACGCCGGCATGTCCTGCTCTACAGCCTGCCGATGGCCGCCGCGGCGGTCGCTCCGTGGCTGCTCGGCCTTACCGGTCCGATCTACGGGGCCTGCGCCGCGCTGCTGAGTTTCGTCTTCCTTGTGCTTGCCGCGCGCGTTGCCGCCAATCGGGCCACCGAGCCTTCGGCGATGGACGCAGAGAAGCATCTGTTCGCTTATTCGGTCTTCTATTTGTTCGCCCTGTTCGCCGTTTTGGTGGCGGATCGCTGGCTGCCATGGTGAACGCCGAGGACGAAGTCATCCGCAAGCGCCAGCGCGAGCGGGCGCGGATCATGGCGTTGCTGCTCGGGGCTTTTGTCGTGCTGCTGTTCTTCATCACCATCGCCAAGACGAGCATGAACTGGTGAACGCGATCGCCCAGAAGAACCGGCGGACGGCGCTGTGGATGGCGCTTTTGGCGGCCGCGATGATCGGCCTCGCCTTCGCTTCGCCGCCGATTTACCGCACCTTCTGTTCGCTGACCGGTTTCGGCGGGACGCCGCTGCGGGCGGAGCGCGCACCTGGCGCGATCGCCGGCCGGGTCGGCGTCCGCTTCGACGCCAACGTCCACCCCGGCCTGCCCTGGCGGTTCGAGCCGGAGCAGCAGCGGGTCGAGATCAAGCCCGGCGCCCAGACCCGTGTCCTGTACCGCGCCCAGAACCTCAGCGCCCGGACGTGGACCGGGCAGGCGGCCTACAACGTCTCGCCCGACCAGGCTGGAAAGTATTTCAAGAAGATCCAGTGCTTCTGCTTCACCGAGCAGACGCTCAAAGCCGGCGAGACGGTCGACATGCCGGTGGTCTTTTTCGTCGATCCCAAGATCAAGGACGATCCCGACGCCAGGGACATCGACGAGATCACGCTCAGCTATACATTTTACCCGGTGGAAACCGCCGCCGCCGCTCGCTAGAGGCGAGCTAAAGTCAACGAGGGAAGCTTCACGCATGGCCGCCACGAAGAACCACGATTACCATCTGGTCGAGCCCGATCCCTGGCCGATCATCGGCGCCGCGTGCGCCGGCCTGCTGTTCAGCGGCCTCGTCATGTGGTGGCACGAGAACCCCTACGGCAAGTTCGTGTTCGCCCTCGGCGTGCTGGGCGTGCTGGTGACGATGTACAATTGGTGGTCGAACACCATCCGCGAGGCGCACACCGGTTATCACACGCCGGTCGTTCAGCTGCACCTGCGGTACGGCATGATCCTGTTCATCGCCTCGGAGGTGATGTTCTTCCTCGCCTGGTTCTGGGCCTTCTTCGACAGCTCGATCTTCCCGCCCGCGGCGATCGGCGGGGTGTGGCCACCCAAGGGTATTGAGGTGCTGAACCCGTGGGGCTTCCCGCTGCTCAACACCTTGATCCTGCTCTGCTCGGGAACGACCGTGACCTGGGCGCACCATTCGCTGATCCATGGCGACCGCCAAGGCCTCAAGCTCGGCCTGTGGTGCACGATTCTGCTCGGCGTGACCTTCACGTCGGTGCAGGCCTATGAATATGCCCACGCGCCATTTGCCTTCAAAGGCAGCATCTACGGCTCGACCTTCTTCATGGCGACGGGCTTCCATGGCTTCCACGTGATTGTCGGCACGATCTTCCTGACCGTCTGCCTGATCCGGTCGTACAAGGGCGACTTCACGCCGAGGCAGCATTTCGGGTTCGAAGCGGCCGCCTGGTACTGGCATTTCGTCGACGTCGTGTGGC
>JAWVDX010000472.1:0-2744 GCA_033857015.1 Gaiellaceae bacterium | reverse complement strand
CATTCTGTGCTGATGGCCAAACCGCCCACGGGCAAGGACGACCTCGCTCCGCACTTCGACGACATTCAGGCCCACTACGACATCTCCGACGACTTCTATCGGCTGTTCCTCGATCCGACGCAGACCTACAGCTGCGCGTACTTCGAGCGCGACGACATGACGCTGGAAGAGGCGCAGATCGCCAAGATCGACCTGGCGCTGGGCAAGCTGGGCCTCGAGCCGGGAATGACGCTGCTCGACGTCGGCTGCGGCTGGGGCGCCACCATGCAGCGCGCGATCGAGCGTTACGACGTCAACGTCGTGGGCCTCACGTTGAGCAAGAACCAGGCCGAGCACGTCGAGCAAGTCTTCGCCGAGTCCGACAGCCCGCGATCCAAGCGGATTCTCCTGCAGGGGTGGGAGCAGTTCAGCGAGCCGGTCGATCGCATCGTCAGCATCGGAGCGTTCGAACACTTCGGGCACGAACGCTACGACGCCTTCTTCGCGACGGCGCACCGGGCGTTGCCGGACGACGGAATCATGTTGCTGCACAGCATCACCGGGCTGCATCCCGATGAGATGCGGGAAAAGGGACTGCCGCTGACGTTCGAGTTCGCGCGGTTCCTCAAGTTCATGCTGACGGAGATCTTCCCCGGCGGACGCCTGCCGTCGATCCCGATGGTGCAGGAGCGTGCGACGGAAGGCGGGTTCGAGGTGACCAGAACCCAGTCGCTGCAGCCGCACTACGCCAAGACGCTCGACAAGTGGGCGGCGGCGTTGGAGGCCCGCCACGACGAGGCCGTCGCGATCCAGTCGCAGGAGATGTACGACCGGTACATGCGCTACCTCACCGGATGCGCCGACATGTTCCGCGTCGGCTACATCGACGTCAATCAGTTCACGCTGGAGAAGTAGGTCTACTCCGCGAGGCTCTTGCTGAAGAACACCCGTCGGTAGCCGTCCTGAACGGCGCGGTGCGTCTCGCGGTACCCGTGCCGCGGATAGAACACCAGGTTCTCGGTCATCGCCTCGTTCGTCACCAGCCGCACCTCACTCAGCCCTTGCTCGGCGGCGTCCCGCTCGGCCTGCTCAAGCAGCCGGCGGCCGTACCCACTGCCCTGCGCGGAGGTCGCCACCGCGACGGTGTCCAGCAGCAGATGGTCGCCCTGGTCCAGGGTGACCAGCACGGCGATGACGGCGTCGCGCTGCACGATCACCCAGATCCTGGAGGTGTCAAGCATTCCGGCGTAGTCGGCGAGCATGGGGGCCGGCGGTTTCCCAATGCGTTCGACGTACTTGCCGAACGACTCTGCGACGAGCCCCTCGATGGCACCGATGTCGTCGTACGTCGCACGCCGCAGCACTGGCTCGTCCATTCCGGCGAGCCTAATCGGGCTCTACGCGGCGGCCTCGGATCCGGTGCTACCGGAGGCCTCGCCAGGGGTGGAACCCGTCGTCGTCCCACTGGGGGTCGTACCCGTGGTCGTGGTGCCGGTGGTCGTGGTTCCGGTCGTGCCCGTCGTTCCGGTCGACGAGGGCGATGTGGGAGAGGCGGGGCTGCTGTTGCCCGGCGTGACCTTGTTGCCGTCGGAGGTCACCGTGGGATGCAGTCCGTCGTCGGGTGACTTCGCGGGCGACGTGGATGCCGTCGACGTGGATGCGGTTGGGGTGGACACCGTCGTAGATTCCGCGGACGCCTTCAGTGCAGTGTCTTCGGCGTTGGGCTCCGGCTTGGCTTCGGGCTCGGGCTTGGGCAGGACCTTGGCTTCCGGTGCGGCGGTCAGGCTCTTCAAAGCCGTGTTCCCACCGTTCGCCGCCGGGGCCGGGGGCGCCGACAGCGCATTGACGCTCTGGTTCGCCGGGGCGATCGTCAGATGGCCGCCGTTGATGAAGTTCGCCAGACCCTCGGCGACCGCGCCGGGTATAGCAGCGAGTGACTGGAGGATCTTCTGCGGCGGGGTGATGAGTGAGAACGGCGTGGGCGTAGCGGGATCCAGGTTCAGCCGGTCCGTGTAGCTCATGTCGACCAGAACCCGCAGCAGCGGCTCGAAGGCGCTCAGCACCGGCTCGCTGAACGGTGTCAGGCCCACCGCCGCTGCAGCCTGACGCAGCGGTCCAAGCAGAGGCAGGTACTGGGAGTGCACCAGCACATAGGTGTCGTAACCGCCCGCGCTGTTGTGCACCGTCGTCACGTTGGCGGGGGTGACTCCGGGAACGATGGCGTCGTAGTACTGGTCGGGGTGTGAATACTGAACGGCGAGGAGGGAATTCAGCAACGCGAGCGGGTTGAAGTAGGCCGGGAAGTCTGCGTAGGGGTCGTACTCGTTCGTGACGTACGTGGTGTCGTAGCGCACCGGCGCACCGGCGCCCATCCCGTCGACGATCACCGGAATGGAGATCCCGGGGAACCGCCCGAAGATGCCGCCGTTGGGCGTGAACGGCGCGCCGATCATCACGAAACTCAGCTGGGAATTCGATGGCGCGGCCGAAGCGTCGAGTGCCTGCAGCCTTCGTCGTTCCAGCTCGGCAACCATCGCGCCCTCCGAGTAACCGACGACGATCAAGAACGTCTCGGACGGCCTCGAGGTGATCGCGTTGTGCAGCTTGGGGAATCCGTCGTTGGCGCTATCCGACAAGGCGAGGCTGGCCGGATAGTTGATGCCCTCATAGAAGTAGGTCGAAGGCCGGACCGTGCCGCTCAGCTTGGCTGGAACCCGGATGCTCGTCGAGTCGTCGCGGCCGCCGATGCCGATGACGGTGTTGGT
>JAWVDX010000471.1:0-2788 GCA_033857015.1 Gaiellaceae bacterium | reverse complement strand
TCGCGCCAGTTGTCGCGCAGTGCCCCGACGTCGCGTTGGAAGCTCAGCTCCAAACGCACGAGGCCTCCGAGGGCACCGGAGGCGATCAGCTCACGCGCGGTCTGGTGCTCGGCGTCGTAGCGTCGGCTCTGAAACGTCGAAAGCGACTTGCCGCGTGTTTTGGCGCGCTCGACGATGCGGCGTGCGTCGGCGGAAGTGGTCGCGATCGGTTTGTCGACCACCACATGCAGGCCGGAATCGAGCGCGGCCAGCGCATGTTCGGTGTGCACGGCGGTAGGTGAGGTGACGATGGCGAGGTCGAATTCGTCGGCGTGGGTCCACAACTCGCCGACGGTGGGGATCACGTGGTAACGCTCTTCGGCCTTTGCGCGGCGCTCCGGTGATGAGGTCACGACCGCGGCGATCTCGTAGGCCGAGTCGATGGCCAGGAACGGCTCGTGAAAGACGCTTCCACCGATGCCGTAGCCGATGAGTGCTGTACGTATTGCCATGATGTGGTGAGCGCCCTTCTAGGCGTGGACGGCGGAGTTCTCGGACGCGATGTCGACGCGGGCGCCCGTGCGGGCGGCCTCGCGGACCGCCTCGACCACGCGCAGCGCCTTCAGGCCCGCTTCGCCATTGACAATGGGTTGCTCGTCGCCCCGGATGACAGCGGCGAAGTGCGCGATCTGGTTCGACAGCGGATCAGTCCGCTTCACCGTCTCGGTCGACTCGGTGAACGCCTCCCACCAGGAGGGTGTCCCGTCGTAGGCCTTCATCCGCATGGTCGGGATCGACAGGGAGCCTCGAGTTCCGGCGATGTGCAGGCTGTCCTCGTCGTAGGTCGGGTACTCCTTGTTCTCCTGCGAGGTGTGCTCCCAGGAACGCGCCGACGCCGCGGTGTCCGACAGCAGGAAGGTGCCCAGCGCACCGCTGGCGAACTGGAAGATGATCGCCGCGGTGTCCTCAACCGGAAATCCGCGGGTCGCATTTGAGGAGATCGCCTGCACCGTGACGATGTCGCCGACCAGCGATTCGAGCTGATTGACTTCGTGGATCAGGTTCAGCATGGTCGGGCCGCCGCCGGGCTTGCGGCGCCAGCCGCCGTTGTCGTCGAAGTACAGATCGGGCTTGTAAAACAGTGCGGTACCGACGATTCCGACGATGTTGCCCAGCCGGCCGCTGGCGATGATCGCCCTCGCTGTGGCCATGATCGGTGAGTGCTGGCGGTGGTGGCCGGTCAGCACGGGCACGCCGGCAGCCTGCCCGGCGTCGACGATCCGCTGCGCCCCGTCGAGGGAGTCGGCGACCGGCTTTTCCACGAGAACCGGGATACCGGCGGTAATGCACTCGAGTGCACCGTCCACGTGCAACTGGTTCGGGGTGGCGAGGATGACGCCGTCCGGGTTGTCGGCGGAGAACAGTTCAGCCAGCGACGTGTACAGCGGTACGGCGTAGGTGGCGGCGAGGTCTGGCCCGACGGGGCCGGGGTCGACGATGGCCGACAGCGTGACGGACTCGTCGGCGACGGCCCGCTTGATGTGGGCGTGACCGATCAAGCCTGCGCCGGCGACGGCGATGCGAACGTTCTTCATGAGACGCGGTCCTCCAGAAGGTCGGTTTCGGGATTCATCGAGGGGCAACCGAATACAGCGGACGCGACGGCGTGGCGGTGAGAGCTGGCCCGCTGGCGAGGGCTGACCTCTTGACGGGGACGACCCTGATTCCGATGCCCCGGCGGCGGACCACGAGACCTCGGTCGACGAGACGGTTGATCGCACGATTCACGGTTTCGATCGACAGTCCGAGTTGACGTGCCATTCGGGCTTCGCTGTCCAGCGGGACGTCTGGAACGAGGTCACCGGTTGCGATCGCCGAGGTCAGTCGTTCGGCTAGCTGGAGATACACCGGGACACGACCAGACCAGTCGAATTCGGCTAGCACCGATTGCGGAAGCGTCATCCGAACAGCTCGATGAAGGTATCGACCGATTTTGCGAAGGATTCGGCTTGCGTCATTCCCGTTGGGCGGTAGACGTTCTCGAGAGAGATGACCCCGTCGAACCCGTCAGCGCGTAGCGCATCACCCAACGGTGCGAGCTGGTCGGCGAGATCGCCTTCCCCCAGAGGGCAGAACTCGATGCTGGCATTGACCAGGTCGACGCGGACGTCCTTGACCTGGATGTGGACCAGGTAGTCGCGGATCGCCTCGTAGCCCTCGGGGTACTGCCGTTCAGTGGAGTAGACGTTGTTGCCGGTATCCCACATGATCCGCAGGTGCTCGGATCCGATGTCGCGGGCCATCCGCGCACCGAGCGAGCACGAGCTGGCCATGGTGTCGCAGCCGGTCTCCACGGCGATGATCACGCCACGCTCTTCGGCGTAGGCGACCGGTGCCTCGTAGAGCTTGAGCAGCTTGGTCCACAGTTCGTTCTGGTGCGCCAGGAACCGTTCGGCCCCGTTGGCGCCGAAGATGACACTGGGACGCTGAAACGGCATCGCCCGTACGATCTTCGTGCCGAGCCTTTCCGCGAGATCGATCGAGCGTCGCAGGGTTGCGAAATCCTCCAGGTAGCCGACGGACTCGACCGTGGTGTCCAGGATCGCCAACTCGTAGAACGACCGTGGGGACACACTCGAGACGGTGCAGTCGTGCCGGGCGATGGTCTCGGCGATGGTGTCGGCCTGGTCCTCGGTGTGGTGGCCGACGTTGACGCCCCACACTGATGCCAGCTCGGCGAAGCGCAGGTCCTTGTCGACCATGACCGCGAGGGCTTCGTCGAGGTCCTCGCTGATGCCGTTGGTGATGG
>JAWVDX010000470.1:0-5147 GCA_033857015.1 Gaiellaceae bacterium | reverse complement strand
AGTAGTCGAGCACCCGCACGTCGACGCCGAGCTCCGTCCCGATCGCGGCGACGAACGCGTCGATCGGGCCGTGGCCGGCTCCGACCACGCTGCGCTCGACCCCGTCCAGGCGCACCGTCGCCTCGATCCGGTCGTGCCCCGGCTCGCCCTCGAGGTTGCGCAGCGACACGAGCTCGAGCGGGCGCAGCGCGGACAGGTACTCCTCCTCGAAGGCGCGCCAGATCTGCTCCGGCGTGACCTCGCCCCCCTCGGAGTCGGCGATCTCTTGGATCGCCTTCGAGAACTCGATCTGGAGGCGCCGTGGCAGCTCGAGGCTGTGCTCCGTCTTCAGGATGTAGGCGACGCCGCCCTTCCCGGACTGGCTGTTCACGCGGATGATCGCCTCGTACGTGCGGCCCAGGTCCTTGGGGTCGATCGGCAGGTAGGGCACGTCCCAGATCCCCTCCGCCGCCTGGGCCTCCATCCCCTTCTTGATCGCGTCCTGGTGCGACCCGGAGAAGGACGTGTAGACGAACGCCCCGACGTACGGGTGGCGATCGTGGACGTCGAGCTGGTTGCAGTACTCGACGACGCGCCGCGCCTCGTCGATGTCGGAGAAGTCGAGCTCCGGGTCGACGCCCTGGCTGAAGAGGTTCAGCGCGACCGTGACGAGGTCGACGTTGCCGCTGCGCTCGCCGTTCCCGAAGAGCGCGCCCTCCAGGCGGTCCGCCCCGGCCATCAGGGACAGCTCCGCGGTCGCGACGCCGGTGCCGCGGTCGTTGTGCGGGTGCACCGAGAGGACGACGCTGTCCCGGCGGGACAGGTTGCGCAGGAACCACTCGATCCGGTCGGCGAAGACGTTCGGCGTGGACGACTCGACGGTCGAGGGGAGGTTGACGATCGCCTTGCGCTCCGGGGTCGGCTGCCAGACGTCGAGCACCGCCTCGCAGACCTCGAGCGCGTAGTCGAGCTCGGTGCCGTGGAAGCTCTCCGGCGAGTACTCGTAGCGGATGTCCGTGTCACCCGCGGCGTCGCGGTACTGCACGCACCACTCGGCGCCGGTCACTGCGAGCTGCTTGATCCCCTCGCGGTCGGAGCGGAACACGACGCGGCGCTGCGTCTCGGAGGTCGAGTTGTAGAGGTGCACGATCGCCCGGCGCGCGCCCTTGACCGACTCCAGCGTGCGTGCGATCAGGTCCTCGCGGGCCTGCGTCAGCACCTGGATCGTCACGTCCTCCGGGATCATGTCCTCCTCGATCAGCTGGCGGACGAACTCCCAGTCGGTCTGCGACGCCGACGGGAAGCCGACCTCGATCTCCTTGAAGCCGAGCGTGACGAGCAGGTCGAACATGCGCTGCTTGCGCGTCGGGTCCATCGGGTCGACGAGCGCCTGGTTGCCGTCCCGGAGGTCGACGCTGCACCAGATCGGCGCTTTCGTGATCGTCCGGTCCGGCCATGTCCGGTCGGTCAGCTCGACCGTCGGATAGGGCCGGTACTTGTGGATCGGCATCCTGCTCATGTCACTCCTCGTCGTCTGGCCAACAAAAAAGCCCCCATGCTTGGAGGCTTCGGCGACCGGGTTCGGGCAAGCAACGCTAGCCCGCGGCCGCCTGGGTAAGAAGGAGAAGGGTCAGTCCTCTCGTCACTGCGTCAGACCGTACCGACTCAGGGTTGTGCGCGCAACCTTAAGATGGAGGCGATGAGGCTGGAAGGCATCCACCACGTGACGTGCATCACCGGCGACGCGCAGCGCAACGTCGACTTCTACGTCGGCCTCCTGGGCTTGCGGCTCGTCAAGAAGACGGTCAACCAGGACGATCCGAGCATCTATCACCTGTTCTACGCGGACGAGCATGGCGATCCGGGGTCGGACTTGACCTTCTTTGAGTACCCCGGCGCGCGCCCGGGACGCGCAGGCGAGGGCATGGTGCACCGCATCTGCTGGCGTGTCGCCTCGGACGAGGCGCTCGACTTCTGGGCCCAGCGCCTCGGAGCCGCCGGCGTCGAGGTGGAGCGCGACGCTGCCTGGCTGCGCTTCCGCGACGAGGAGGGGCTCCAGCACGAGCTCGCGGTCAGCACGGTGTCGGACCCGCCGCTCAGCGCCGAGCATCCCGAGATTCCGGCCGACCTGGCCCTCCAGGGCTTCGACGGCGTGCGCGCCTACGCCCACCACCCGGAGGCGAGCCGCGAGCTCTTCGAAGGGGCGCTCGCCTTCGAGCCGCGCGGCGAGGCGACCTGGGAGGCGCGTGGCGAGCAGCGCGGCGGCACGTACGCGCTCGACCCGCCGCCGGAGGAGCGCGGCGTTCCCGGGGCGGGCACGGTCCACCACGTCGCCTGGGCCTCGCTCCCCGAGGAGGAGGAAGCCTGGCGCGAGCGCCTCGTCACGGCCGGCGCCGGCCCGACGCCGGTCATCGACCGCTTCTACTTCCGCTCCATCTACTTCCGGGAGCCGAGCGGCGTCCTCTTCGAGATCGCCACGATTGGCCCTGGCTTCGCCGTCGACGAGCCCGCGGAGTCCCTCGGCGAGGCGCTTTCGCTGCCGCCGAACTACGCTCACCTCCGCGAGCAGGTCGAGGCGCAGCTCACGCCGCTCACCAATCCGCGGTCGTCAGTCCACTAGCTCGAAGCCGTCTCCTCCGTCAGCCGCTCGTTGAGGAGCCGCTTGCACGACTCGGCGCCGCGCCTGCTGTGCTCCTGCATCTTGCGGAAGACACCAGCCAGCTCGCTGTCGCCTTCGCGCTCGGCGTCCTGGGCGTACTGGTCGAGCCGCCAGACGTGCTCGAGGCAGAGGTGTGTGACGGTGATCAGGTCGTAGTTCTTGTCCTTCGTCCCGCTCTGAGGTGTTCGGATAGCAGCCATTCCAGGCGCATTCCCTGCTTGCCCGGGCCTACACCTCTAGGCTTCGGAGGGTGCGTGCGATGGTCCTCGAGGTGGCGCGGACGCCGCTCCAGCTGCGCGAGCTGCCGGATCCGGAGCCCGGGCCGGCGCAGCTCCTCGTCCGGGTGCTCGCCTGCGGGGTCTGCCGCACCGACCTGCACATCGTCGACGGGGAGCTGACGGAGCCGAAGCTGCCGCTCGTCCCGGGCCACCAGGTCGTCGGCGAGGTCGTCGCGACGGGGCGCGGCGTGACGCGCTTCCACGACGGGGACCGGGTCGGAATCGCCTGGCTCGGCTGGGCGGACGGGACCTGCAGCTACTGCTCCAGCGGCCACGAGAACCTCTGTCCCAGCGCGCGCTTCACCGGCTACACGCTCGACGGCGGCTACGCAGAGCTGACGCTCGTGTCCGAGCGCTTCGCGTTCCACCTCCCGGGTCACGACACCGACGCGCACCTGGCGCCGCTGCTTTGCGCCGGGCTGATCGGCTACCGCGCGCTGCGCTTCGCCGGCGACGCGGAGCGGATCGGGCTCTACGGCTTCGGCGCCTCCGCGCACATCGTGGCGCAGGTGGCCCACTGGCAGGGACGGCGCGTCTTCGCCTTCACCCGGCGCGGCGACGAGGAGACGCAGCGCTTCGCCCGCTCGCTCGGCGTCGCGTGGACGGGCGCGAGCGGCGACCAGCCGCCCGAGGAGCTCGACGCAGCGCTCATCTTCGCGGCGGCCGGCGAGCTCGTGCCGACGGCGCTCCGGGCGATCCGCCCAGGCGGCTCGGTGGTCTGCGCCGGCATCCACATGAGCGACATTCCCTCCTTCCGCTACGAGCTGCTGTGGGGCGAGCGCACCCTCCGGTCGGTCGCGAACCTGACTCGCGCGGACGGGGAGGAGCTGCTCGCCCTCGCGCCGCAGGTCCCGGTCCGCACGACGGTGCAGACGTTCCCGCTCGAGCAGGCGAACGACGCGCTCTCCCGCCTGCGCGCCGGGACGCTGGAAGGCGCGGCGGTCCTGGAGGTCGCTCCGGCCGGGGGATGATCCCTCGATCGATCTTTATCCCCCTTTGGAGGGAGCGAGATCTCTCCGCGTCGGGTGATTCCGGGACGCGTTTCGGGGCGTACATTCCCGCTACGAGGCAAGAGGGCTTTGCCGCCCGCAAAACGACATTGGAGGGCTCCCGCCATGAGTCTTCTCACCGCGTCACCCCCTGCGCTCTATCCGTCGACGGAGCAGCTCAACGTCGTCGGTCACCGGTACGTCGATCCAGCCGTTCGCCTGCACAACTGGTCGCTTCCGTGCCCGCGCTGCATTCACGGCGCCCAGCTCGGCGAGAGCTGCGCTGCCTGTGACGCCGAGCTCGCCGACGACTAGCGGGCCCAGGAGATCGCCCAGGGTCTCGGCGTGCGCCTCCTACCGATGGAGGAGCGCGCCGAGACGCGCTCGCTCGCCCGGAAGGTAGAACCCGAGCGGGAAGAGCACGAGCGGTAGCGCAAGCGCGAGGCCGAGCTCCAGCGCGAACGGGCCGCGCGTGAGGCGACCTGCGACGGTGAGCGCTGCGGATGCGGCCGCGAGCGTCCCGATCCGCCGCCACTGGTAGCGCACTGGATAGACGCGCTGCGCGTTCCAGACCATCCCGAGGAACATGGCCACGTAGGTGACGAGCGAGGCGAGCGCCGCGCCGAAGATGCCGAGCGGCGGCACGAGGGCGAGGACGAGGCCGATGTTGAGCGCGGCCGCGAGGCCCGTGATGACCCAATTGAACTGCGTCTTGCGCGCGCGCCCGACCCCGATCGCGACGACGGTGTAGGCCGCGAACGCCGCAGCCGCGAAGCAGAGCGGGGCGACGGTGCGCTCGGCCCCGTAGTAGGAGGGCTTGCTCGTCAGCAGGCGCACGATCCAGGGCGCGAGCACGCCGAGCGCGGTCGAGATCCAGCAGGTGATGAAGGCCAGGTAGGTGAGGACGAAGCCGTAGGTGAGCTTCGCCTCGTCGTCCTCCTTGATCGAGTAGGCGTAGGCCGGCCAGGCGGTGCGGAAGGCGAAGAGCAGGAAGACGATGGCCGAGGAGACCTGCACGCCGATGGTGTAGACGCCGACCGCGTCCTTCCCCTTCAGCCAGAGGACGAGGAAGCGGTCGACGAAGTTGATCGCCCAGAGCGCGAGCGCCGAGGGGACGAGCGGCATGCCGAAGCGGTTCATCTCGCGCAGGAGCCCGCGGTCGAACTCGAGGCCCAGCTGATATCTCCGGTAGCCGAGTAGGACTGCGTACACGCAGAGCGTTCCCAGGAAGTTGCCGACGAG
>JAWVDX010000469.1:0-5494 GCA_033857015.1 Gaiellaceae bacterium | reverse complement strand
AACGACATCGTCCAGGCGCAGGCGGTGGAGCGACCCGGCTCGCTCGACGTCCCGACCCGCGCGGTGCGCTTCGCCGTCGCCGACGTCCTCGACCGGGGCGCCGAGCTGCTGGAGGCGCCGGCGTCCGGGCCGGAGGCGCTCCGCGACGCGCTGAGCCGCCTCGACGGAGCGCTCGTCGCGATGGAGCGCAGCGTGACGCAGGACCTACCCGGGCGGCGCTTCGCCGCGACGCGAGATCAGACCGCCGGCGACGAGCAGGTCGCCGCGTTCATCGTCTCGCTCGAGCCCAGCTTCCGCGCCCAGGAGCTCAGCTTCGCGGCCGCCCAGGTCGGCCGCAACATCGATCTCACCGTCGCCGCCGAGCAGCGCAGCTGGGCCGAGTCGCTCCTCGGGCACCAGCCCGAAGGGGCGAGTGGCCCGCTGCCGACAGCACGGCAGCGCGCGCGAGCGCACCTGAGGCCGAGCTCCGTCTGGCTCCACAACAGCCTGCGGGGAGCCGCCGGGCTCGCGCTCGCAGTCCTGCTGGCGAACAAGGTCGGAGCCCAGCATTCCTTCTGGGTCGCGTTCGGGGCGTTCTCGGTGTTGCGCTCGAACGCCCTGAGCACCGGCCAGTTCGTCGCCCGGAGCGTGCTCGGGACGGTGGTCGGCTTCGCGGTCGGCGCCGCGTTGCTCGCCGCGATCGGAACCAACCACACCCTCCTCTGGCTCCTACTTCCCCTGGCGGTCTTCTTCGGCGTCGTCGCACCGACGGTGATCTCGTTCACCGCCGGTCAGGCGGCGTTCACGGTCACGCTCGTGATCCTGTTCAACATCATCCAGCCCGCGGGCTGGCGCGTCGGGCTGATCAGGATCGAGGACGTCGCTCTCGGCTGTGCCGTCAGCCTCACCGTCGCCCTGCTCTTCTGGCCGCGCGGGGCGGGCGCCGAGCTCCGCAAGGCGCTGGGGGACGCCTACGCCACGAGCTCCGCCTATTTGGACGAGGTCGTCGAATACGGGTCGCTCTGCTGCACCGTCGCGTCCCCGCCTAGCGGGGCCCCGGAGGCTGCCGGCCTCGAGGCGGCGGCCGCCTATCGCAGGCTGGACGACGTGCTGCGAACGTACGTGGCGGAACGCGGCCCCAAGCCGGTGCCGCTGGCCGAGATCGCGAACCTGGTCACCGGCGCCGCCGCGCTTCGCCTGACGGCGGACGCCGTCCTGGAGCTCTGGCGCGGAGCCGGAGACCCAGGCGTGGGCGATCGCGCCGCGGCCCGCCACGAGCTCGCCGGGCTGAGCGCGCAGATCCGCGCCTGGTACGCCGGCCTCGCCACCACCCTGGAGGACGAGCAGGAGCCGCTCGAGCCGCTCGCGCTCGACCGCCAGGCGGACCGGCGCTTCGTCGAGGCCCTCTACCGCGACTTGCTCGACCAGGACAGCCTTGCCGGCGCGACAGCCGTGCGCCTGATCTGGACGCGCGACCACCTCGGCGCCGCCGCGCGGCTGCAGGAGCGAATCGCGCTCCCGCTTCAGGCGCTGGCGGCCACCGCAGGCCGGCGCGGCCCGACCGAAGGAGAGGAATGACCGGGCGCACGAGGTAGAACGGTCCGCAGGCTGTGGTAGGTTTGCGCAGGTTGCAGCCGATGCCGGCCGCGACAAGGGCAATGAGGCCCCGAGCTCTTCGCAGTTGCGAGGGTCTCGGGGATTTCTGGTTGGTCCGAGAAAGGCTCCCCGTGACGGCTTCACCAGCGATCGCAGCGCAGGTCTCGCCAATCACCGACTACCTCAGCGGCCTGCTGGAGCGCTTCGCGGCGCTGGAGCACGGGACCGTGGCGACCTACATCCCCGAGCTCGCACGGGCCGACCCGACGGACTTCGGCATCTGTCTCGTGACCCTCGACGGCGCCCTCTACGAGGTCGGTGACACGCGGGTCGACTTCACGATCCAGTCGATGTCGAAGCCGCTCACGTACGGGCTCGCGCTCGAGCGGCTCGGTCAGAAGGCGGTGCGCGCGCGCGTCGGCGTCGAGCCGAGCGGGGACCCCTTCAACGAGATCAGCCTCGAGCCGTCCAGCGGCGCGCCCGTCAACCCGATGATCAATGCAGGCGCCATCGCTTGCGCCGGGATGGTCGCCGCACTGGACGACGATCCCCTCGAGCTCGTGCTCGATGCCTACTCGCGCTATGCGGGCCGCCGGCTCGAGACCGACGAGGCCGTCTACCGCTCCGAGAGCGAGACGGGCCACCGGAACCGCGCGATCGCCCACCTCCTGAGCAGCTTCCACGTCCTCGACGTCCCCGCCGACGACGCGGTCGATCTCTACTTTCGGCAGTGCGCCGTCGCGGTCGACTGTCGCGATCTCGCGCTGATCGCCGGCACGCTCGCGAACGGCGGCGTCAACCCCGTCACGCGCGAGCGCGCGGTCGGCGAAGGGGTCGTGCGGGAGGTGCTGAGCGTCATGACGACGTGCGGGATGTACGACGCAGCCGGGGACTGGCTGATCTCGGTCGGCCTCCCCGCGAAGAGCGGCGTCTCGGGCGGGGTGTTCGCGGTGCTTCCCGGGCGGCTGGGGATCGGCGTGTACTCGCCGGCGCTCGACGACAAGGGGAACAGCGTGCGTGGCGTCGCCGTCTGCAGCGCCCTCTCCAACGACCTCGCGCTGCACCTCGTCCGGCCCGGCGAGCGCATCGCGCCGCCGGTTCGGGCGCAGCACGAGATCGGGGCGCTCCACTCGAAGCGCGGCCGCTCCGCCGACCAGCGCGCGGCGATTCGCGCCGCATCGTCGAGGACGGCGATCTTCGAGCTCCAGGGCGAGCTCGGCTTCATGGCCGCAGAGGCGGTCTCGCGGCGGATCGTCGAGGCGCAGCCCCAGCCGGAGCTCGTCGTCGTCGATCTCCGCCGCCTCTCCCGCGTCGACCGTGGTGGCGTGGACTTCCTCCAGGCGCTGGCGGACTCGCTCTGGGCGACCGGCGGCGCGCTCGTCGTGTCGGGCCCCGCGGCGGAGCTCGGCCTCGAGCTGCCGCTCAGCGTCACGCGCTTCGACAACCTGGACGCGGCGCTCGAGTGGTGCGAGGACGAGCTCCTGCAGCGCGTCAGCCACCCGCCTGCACCCACCGAGATCGACCTCGCCGAGCACGAGCTGTTCGCAGAGCTGGAGCCGGCCGAGCTCGAACGGCTCGTCCCGGAGCTGGGGCTCCTCGCCGTCGACCCCGGGGAGATCGTCGTCCGGGCGGGCGATCCGGCGGCGGAGCTCTTCCTCGTGACCCGCGGCAGCCTCAGCGTCCTGGCGCCCGGCACCGGCCCGCAGGGCCGTCGCCTCAGCACCGTCTCGGCGGGGATGACCTTCGGCGAGCTCGCCTACGTCGACCGGGGATTCCGCATCGCCGACGTCTACGCCGACACCGACGTCGAGTGCAGGACGCTGCCCTACGCCGTGCTCGACCGGCTCGCCGCGACGGAGCCGCGCCTCCACGGCAAGCTGCTCCACGGCCTCGCGAAGGTCGTCCTCACGACCCTCCAGCAGGTGAACGCCGAGGTCGCCCACCTCACGGGCTAGCTCCAACGCTGGTACCAATCGGTCGCCGCTCCGTCACCAGCTCGCGTCCGCAGCGCGCCGGTAGCTCGCGCTAGAGCCTGCCGAGCCGGCTGACGATCGTGCCCTCGACGGCCTCGCCGAACGCTCCCTGGCCCGTCACGGCGGGGATGAAGTGCTGGCGGTCGAGAGCCTGGAGGACGGTGGGGCTCGTCGCGGTCACGGTCGCGGTGCGGGGGATGTTCCGCAGCAGGGCGATCTCGCCCACGAAGTCGCCAGGCCCGAGGCTCGCGAGGTGACGCCCCTCCTTCGTCACGTCGACCGTCCCGCTCTGGATCACGTAGAAGAGCTCACCTGGATCGCCCTCGCGAATGAACGCCTCGCCGGGTGCCGCTTCGACGCGCACCAGCGCGCGCGCGAGCCGCTCGAGGATCGGCTCGGGCAGCAGGGCGAGCAACGGGATGCCACGAAGCAGCTCCAGGCCTTCGGGCGCAAGCGCGTACAGGTCGATCCTCCGCAGCCCCCTCGTGCCGAGCACGGCGATCACGCTGACGCCGGCGCCGACGATCGCGAGCCCCCAGCGGAGGCCGACGGTCCCGATGAGCGCCGGCATCAGGAGCGCGCCGAGCGCCATCCCGCCGATCACCGCGCTCTCCATCGCTCCGAAGACGCGCGCCATGGCTTCCTTTGGCGCGATCCGCTGCAGGATCGTGTACGCGTTGATGTCGACGACCGAGTTCGCGAGCCCGAGCACGACCATCACCGCGACGGCCGAGGCGATGCTCGGCCAGACGGCGACCAGGAACAGCGGTGCCGACCAGAGGAGGACGCCGACGCCGAAGTCGCGCGCCAGGCGGCCGCGCTGCGCGAGCACGAGCGCGAGGAACCCGCCCACGAGCCCGCCGATCCCGAGCGTGGCCTCCAGGAAGCCGAGCCCGGAGCGGCCGATGTCGAGCAGGCCGAGCGCGATCGAGACGGTGAAGACGAGCGACGCGCCGGCCACGATGGTCTGCGCGCAGTAGAGCATGACGAGGAGCCGGAGGTCGCGGCTCCCGAGGATCTCGCGATAGCCGGCAGACACCTCCTTCAGGAAGCCGGAGCCCGGCTCGGGCGTCTCCGTCCTGCCGGTCTCCGGGTGGACGTCTGCCTCCGTCGCGACCGACGGTATCTTCAGCCCCAGCACGAGCGCCGCGGACCAGATGAACGTGATCGCGTTCAGGAGGAAGACCGCCTGGATGCTCGTGACCGCGAGCATGAAGCCCGCCAGCGCCGGTCCCGCGAAGAAGCCCACGCTCTCGACCGTCGAAGAGGCGACGTTGGCGGCGGAGAGGTCTGCGGGCCCCCGCGCGAGGTCGGGCAGCAGCGACGCCTGCGCGGAGCGGAACGGCGACCCGCACAGGGCCGCGAGGATCGCGAGCGCATAGACGGCAAGCGCCGGGCCGTCGGTCGCGATCAGCACGGCGGCCGCGAGCACTATGACCGCCCTGCTCGCATCCGAGGCCACCATGACGAGCCGCCGCGAGTAGCGGTCGCCGAGGATCGACGTGAAGGGCGTGACGAGCGCGAGGGAGACATACCGCACCACGCCGAGCACGCCGACCGCGGTCGCACCGCCCTGGTCGTACGCGTAGACCGCGACCGCGACGGCGTAGGCCCAGTCGCCGACGACCGACCCGGTGAACGCGAGCTCGATGCGGCGCAGGCCGGGGTTGCGGAAGACGTCGCGGAGCGAGCGCGTGGCATCGGTGATCTTCTCGTGCACTCCGCTCACGCCTCGCCAAGCTGACACATCGCCGCGGACCTCGCAACGGGAACCGGAGCCGCGGGGCCCGAGGGCGTCGGCCCGGCCGACAGATTGTTGTCACGACAACAACCATCGCGATAGGGTTATTCCTTGTGACCTCGATCGGTCACGACTCTTCACCCCACCCCCCGCCCCGAGAAGGGACACCTTCCATGAAGCGCATGCGCAGTCTCCGAGGACTTGC
>JAWVDX010000468.1:0-2598 GCA_033857015.1 Gaiellaceae bacterium | reverse complement strand
CATGCTTGCCGGAGCAGTTGTGGTGCAGCGGCCCGGGCGGACGGCCGTCCTGCGGGCCGCACTCGAGCTCCTCCGCGCGGGCGGGCGCGCGGGCGAGCAGGGCGCGCACCGCGTCCAGCTGCTCCGGCTCCGCGCGGTGGGACGCGCAGGCGATGGCGAGCTCGCGGTCGGCGAGGTCGGGACGGGCGCGGGCGAGCGGCAGCGCCTGGAACGGCTTCGCGGAGGACCGCATGCAGAGAATCCGCTCCGTATCCCCCGCCGCGAGCAGGGTCTCGCCGTCGCGGATGGCGATCGCGTCCACGAGGTGCTCCGACTCGAGGATCTCGCCACGACGGACGGCTACGCTCAGGGGCGGGCTCATCGCGAGGAGAGTACGTGCACCGTCACCTGATGACACACCGTGCCTGAACTGCCGGAAGTCGAAGCGTGGTGCCGCGCCCTGGACGGGCAGGTGTCGGCCGCCCCGATCGAGCGTGCGGGCCCCGCGCACATCGCGACGCTGAAGACGTTCGACCCGCCGCTCGACGCGCTCGAGGGCCGGCGGCTCGCCGGCGCGCGGCGGCGCGCGAAGCGGCTCCTGTTCCCGACGGAGGACGGCGAGCTCGTGCTGCTCGTCCACCTGATGTCGGCGGGGCGCCTCGCCTACCTGCGTCCCGGCGACAAGGGGCCGAAGACACCGGCGTTCCGGCTGCGCTTCGTCGACGGCGCCGAGCTCGTCCTCACCGAGGCGGGCGCGAAGAAGCGGGCCGGCGTCTGGCTGCTGCGGGCGGACGCCGTGGAGGAGGAGCTGGCCCATCTCGGGCCGGAGGCGGACACGCTGGACGCCGCCGCGCTCGGGGCGATCTGCGCCGGTGAGTCGCGGCGGCTGCACGCGCTGCTCCGCGACCAGCGGGCGATCGCCGGGATCGGGCGGGCGTGGGCGAACGAGATCCTGCACACGGCGAAGCTGTCGCCCTTCGCGCTCTCCCGTGACCTGGACGCCGAGGAGGTGGCGCGCCTGGCCGGGGCGATGCAGGCCGAGCTCGCCCGCGGCCTCGAGCTCCGCGAGCGCGGCTTGAAGAACGACAGGGTCTACCGCGTCCACAACCGGCTCGGCGCGCCCTGCCACGTCTGCGAGACCCCGCTCGCCCGGGTCGACTACGAGGAGCACACGATCTTCTACTGCCCGCGCTGCCAGACCGGAGGCCGCATCCTCAAGGACCGCCGCCTCTCCCGGCTGCTCAAGTAGCCGAACGGGACACCCTGTCTCCGGCAGACATGTCCCCGGACCTGGTCCAGGGACAGTGCCCCGACCGGACAGCGGCGCTGGCAGAAGCTCCTGCAAACTGACTGGTGTCCAACGGGACATGTCTCCGGACCTGGTCCAGGGACATGTGCCGATGGGACGGGGGTGGGGAATCCGATCGCTCCGTGCCGCGGTAAGCACGGAGGTCACCCAGCGAAAGGAGATCCATGCTTCGCCGCACGCTTCCCGCAATCGTCGTCGTCGTAAGCGCCGCACTGCTCTTCGCAGCCGTCGGCCTCTCGAAGAGCCAGGCGACCCCGACGCTCGTCGGCACGACCGGGCCTGGCTTCACGATCACGCTCACGAAGCAGGGCAAGGCGGTCAAGAGCCTCCCGGCCGGCACCTACAAGTTCGTGATCCACGACAAGGCCGCGATCCACAACTTCGTCGTCGAGAAGGAGAAGGGCGCCAACAAGATCGAGAAGAAGATCACGTCCGTCCCCTTCGTCGGGACGAAGACCGTGACGATCAAGCTCACCCCCGGAACGTGGAAGTTCTACTGCGTGCCGCACGAGGCGGCCGGGATGGGACGCACCTTCAAGGTGATGTAGCGCCCTCGGTCAGACGGGCGGGGCGACCACGAGCGCCCCGCCCTCGACCTCCACCGACCCGCCGAGGCCGCGCAGGATGCGCGTCGCGCCGGCGGCGCCCAGATCCTTCAGGTCGTCGCCGAGCAGGATCGGGGCGAGCCGCTCGTCGACGGGGCGCAGCTCGAAGCGCGTCCCCACCACCTGCAGCTGCACCTGTTCGAGCGCACCGTGACGGAGCGCGCAGCGCGCCAGGCCGGCGAGTGCCCTGTGGAGGATCGGCCCGTCGAGCTGCGCCGGCTCCCCCGCTCCTTCGACGGCGACCTGCCCCGCTCCAACCTCCGAAGCGACTGCGCGCGCCAGGTCGCCCGTGTCGAGGTCGACCGGCGTCAGCTCCTGCCGGCCGCTCTCGACGCGCGCCAGCAGGCCGAGGAGGTCGAGCAGCTCCGTCAGCTCGATCGAGGCCGCGTCGATCAGCTCCAGGTAGCGCGACTCCGGCTCGTCGAGACCGGCCGTCCGCTGGAGGGTCTTCGCGAAGCCGCGCACGGTGGCGAGCGGTGTGCGCAGGTCGTGGCAGGCGAGCGTGACGATCCCTGGGAACTCGGTCACTGCAAAACCCCCTGGTAGCGTTGCCCGGGCATCTTTCCATGGCGACCCGACGTGACATCGATTTCGACCTTCAGGCGGCGGCCCCCGAGGTGCCGCTCGCGCTCTCTCGCGTGGGCGTGACAGGGGTCGAGAAGGCGATCCGGGTGAAGCACGGCGCGCAGGAGCGCCTGATCGCGG
>JAWVDX010000467.1:0-11372 GCA_033857015.1 Gaiellaceae bacterium | reverse complement strand
CCGTCGCGGCGGTGCCCTCGTGGCCCTCTAGCGCTGCAAGAAACCGCTCGGCGTCGAGCGCCGCCATGCACCCGGAGCCCGCCGCGGTGACCGCCTGGCGGTAGGTGTGATCCTGGACGTCGCCGGCCGCGAAGACGCCCTCGATGTTCGTGCGCGTCGAACCCGGTTGCGTCACGAGGTAGCCCGCCTCGTCGTGGTCGAGCCACTCCTTGAAGAGCTCCGTGTTGGGCGTGTGGCCGATCGCCACGAAGAGGCCGCCGGCGGCGATGTCGTCGCCCTCGCCGGTGACCGTCGAGCGCAGGTGCACGCGGTCGAGCACCGGATCGCCGAAGACCTCGTCGACCTCGGTGTTCAGCACGAACTCGATCCTGTCGTTGGCGTGCGCCCGGTCGACCATGATCTGCGAGGCGCGGAACTCGTCCCGCCGGTGGACGAGATGCACCTTGCTGGCGAACTTGGCGATGTAGCTGGCTTCCTCGAAGGCCGAGTCGCCGCCGCCGACCACGACGACCTCCTTGTCGCGGAAGAACGGGGCATCGCAGACGGCGCAGTAGGAGACGCCGCGACCCTGGAGGCGCTTCTCCGAGGCGAACCCGAGCTCGCGGGCCGTCGCGCCGGTTGCCACGATGACGGCGTCCGCGCGGTACTCCTCGTCGTCCGTCACGACGAGGAAGGGGCGCTGCGAGAAGTCGACGCGAACGACGTCGTGGCTCACGAACTCGGCGCCGAAGCGGGCTGCCTGCGCACGGAACTCCTTCATCATCTCGGGGCCGAGGATCCCATCCGGATAGCCGGGGTAGTTCTCGACGTCGCTCGTCTGCATGAGCTGGCCGCCCCACTGGAAGCCCTCGATGACGAGCGGCTCCAGGTTCGCGCGCCCGGTGTAGAGCGCAGCGGTATAGCCGGCGGGCCCCCCGCCGATGATGATGACCTTGTGAATCTGGTTGTCGCTCACGTTTCCTCCACTGCGCCGGTTCTCTGTTCCTACAGGGTATTCAACGAGGCGGCGGGACGGGTCATTCCTCGGTCTGCCGAGGGTTAAGCCTGCGGCTCGCGGGCAAGTGACGAGGGAATGGCAGGGGTGGATCTCGAGCTCGTGAGGGAGTTGGCGGTGTTCCGGGCCCAGCGGGGGCAGGCCTTGAGCCTCTACCTCGATCTCGATCCTTCCACGACGCCGACCGCGGCCGGGCTCGACGCGCGCGTGGCCTCGCTGCTCCACGAAGGGCGCGGGCTGGCGGACTCGGTGCCCGAGCACGCAGGGCGAGTCGGGCTCGTCGAGGACCTCGGCCGCGTTGCACGCTTCTTCGACCTCGACTTCGAGCGTGACGGCGCGCTCGGCGTCGCCGTCTTCAGCGACGGACCGGACGACCTCTGGCGGGTCATCGAGCTGCCCGAGACCGTCCGGGACGAGGTCTGGATCGGAGACGAGCTGCATGTGGCGCCCCTCGCGCCGCTGACGGCGCCTTATCGCGAGGCGCTGGTGGCAGTCGTGGGACGCGAGCAGGGGCTCCTCCTCGAGCTCGTGGCCGGCCGCCTGGTGCCGATCGCCGAGCGCTTCGACGAACAGCCGGGACGGCACGACCAGGGCGGCTGGTCGCAGGCGAACTACCAGCGGCACATCGAGAACCTCGTGCTCGAGCACCTGCGCGACGTCGCGGGGCAGGTGGACGAGGAGCTGCGCGCGCGGCCGCGCCGGCCGGCGCTCATCCTCGTCGGGACGGACGAGACGACGGCCAGCTTCGCCGAGCGGCTCTCGGTCGAGGCGCGAGCTGCCGTCGTCGGCACGGCGCACGCGGAGGCGCACGCGACGCCGAGCCAGCTGCTCGCGCTCGTCACGCCGCTCGTCGAGCAGGCGGAGGCTCGCGCGGAGCGGACGGTCCTCGACGGTTGGCGCGAGTCAGCCGGGCGCCACGGACGCGCAACCACGGGCTGGGAGGAGACGCTTGCCGCCGCGTCCGACGGCAAGGTCGCGACGCTGCTCTTCCGGGAAGGGGCAGCGCGACCCGCGCGACGCTGTCCCGAGTGCGGGCGCGTCGAGGCGGTCGTCGCGCGCTGCCCGCTGGACGACGCGGCGATGGAGAGGCTCCCCGACGGCCTGGACGGGGCGATCCGGCAGACCCTCCGCTTCGGCGGCGAGCTCGTGCCGATCCGGCACCACCAGGATCTCGATCCCGTCGGCGGGATCGGGGCCTTGCTGCGGTTCTAACTACGCAGCGTCGAGCTCGCCGAGCGGGAGCGCCGCCGGCTCGGGCGCGGGGAGCGCGTCCGGCTGGGCGTCGGTCGCCCGCTCGAGCTTCGTGTCGAAGCGGTCGAGGCGCCGCTCTGCCTCGCCGTACTTCGATTGCGCCCTGCCGAGGTGCGTGCCGACCAGCTCGAAGTCCTGGCGGAAGCGGCCGAAGTCGTTGCGCAGCTGTGCGCAGTACGCCATGACCTCGTGCGCCCGCTGCTCGATCTGCATTCCCTTGAGCCCCAGCGCGATCACCTGGAGGTACGCGGTGAACGTGGTCGGCGAGACCGGGAAGACGCGCCGCTCGAGCGCGTACTCGTAGAGGGCGCCCGTCTTCCCGCAGACCAGCTCGTAGTAGACGGCCTCGGCGGGGAGGTACATCAGGGCGAAGTCGTAGGTGCCCTCGTCGGGGCGGATGTACTTCTGGGCGATCGCGTCGATGTGGATCTTCACGTCGCGCGCGAACGCCTTCTCGTGCAGGAGTTGGTCCTCCTCACCGGAGGACGCGACGACTCGCTCGAAGTTCTCGAGGGGGAACTTCGAGTCGACCGGGACCAGCCGCTCCACGCGGATGACCGCGTCGACGCGCTCGCCGCCGCGGAAGCCGTACTGCGTCGAGTAGGCATCCCTAGGGAGCTGGTCGGCGAGCATCCGCTCGAGCAGCAGCTCGCCGAAGCCGCCGCGCGCCTTGGGCGGGCGCAGCGCCTGCTCGAGGCGACCCAGGTCCTTCGCGCGCGCGAGAACCTCGCCCGTCGCCTGGTCGAGCTTGCCGAGGCGCTCGTGGAGCTCGTTCGAGGACTTCGTGGCCGCGCCGAGGTGGCCCGCAACCTTCGTGTCGAGCTCGGCAAGCCGCTGGTTCAGGAGCTCCTGCAGGCCCTGGAGGCGGCGATCCATGTCCGCGTTCCGGTCGGCGAGCTGCGAGCCACTGTCGGTGCGCAGGCCGCTCAGCTGGCCGCGCACGACACGCGAGAGCCAGGCGCCGAGGACGGCGAGCCCGAGAAGGAGCACGGTTGCGAGGATGGCGATCTGCATCAGGCCGACGAACGGTAGAGAGGGGATCGGACGGACGCATCGCCGCTCCCTCGTTTACGCGCTACAGTCGTGTTACGTATCTGTTGCAACTAGGAGAGCGGCCTCGTCTTCGACGGGGCCCCAATGGGCTGGGGTCGCCGCAAGGGATCGGCGGCTTCTAGCTAGGCAAGCCGGGAGCGGGAGCCGGATCGGCCTCCGCTCCCGGTAGCATCGCCCCTCTGCGCGGACGCGTTCCCTTCCTGCTCCTGGGTGTCGTGCTCGGCCTCGGCGCGGCGTTCTTCGTCGCCACGCGCACGCCCAAGCCGCCGGAGCCGCCGTCCGCGTCGCTCCTCGGCCGGCACGGCTGCACCCTCCGCTCCTACCCGAGCGTCGGCCGCACGCACGTCAGCGCGTCCCGGCCTCCGGAGGCGTACACGATTCGCTACGCGAAGCCCGGGAGCGCCGGCAAGAGCCTGGACGGCACGACGGTGACCTACGACTCGTTTCCGCCGACGAGCGGGCCGCACTATCCGAGGTGGACGACGTGGGGTGCGTACTCCAGGCCGATTCTGGAGATCCAGGCGGTGCACAATCTCGAGCACGGCGGGATCGTGATCCAGTACGGACGTGCGGTGCCCGCGGCGACGGTGGCCCGGATCCGGCGCTTCTACGACGGCTCGCCGAACGGGCTGCTGCTCGCTCCGCTGCCGGCGCTCGGCGCTCGCATCGCCCTGAGCGCGTGGACGTACCTCGCGTCGTGCTCGGGCTTCGACGCGATTGCCTTCACGGCGTTTCGCGACGCGTTCCGGTTCAAGGGCCCGGAACGCTTCCCGGCGAGCGCTCTCGCGCCCGGCCGGTAGTTATCCTCGCCAGGCGCCGGGGTGGCGGAACTGGTCAGACGCGCCCGACTTAAAATCGGGTGGCCTTCGGGTCATCTGGGTTCGACTCCCAGCCCCGGCATTTGCCGCGCAAGTCCGGTCGCTTCGCGACCATGACGACCCTTTCGCGGCAGCGTGGCACCTCAACGCAAGACCTGACCCCACCTACGAAGCTTGCGCCGATGCACCAATAGAATCGCGGCCGTGCCGTTCACGCTCAAGAACCTCAAGGGGGATCTGGAGGATCTCGGGTCCAACTTCGACGGCGCGCCGGACCTGGAGTTCCGCCTCGCAAGCAAGGCGCTCGAGCTTGAGCAGTCCGGCCTTAGCTACCAGCGCATTCCGCCCGACTATCGCTTCCCGTACGGCCACACGCACAAGGAGCAGGAGGAGGTCTACGTGGTCGTGCACGGCAGCGGACGGATGAAGCTCGACGACGAGATCGTCGAGGTAACGGAGTGGGACGTGGTGCGGGTCCCGCCCGGCACGTGGCGAGGCTACGAGGGCGGGCCGGAGGGCCTCGAGATCCTCGTCTTCGGTTCGCCCAATCTCGGCGAGAATCCGCGCGATGACGTGGAGGGTCAACGCGACTGGTGGACTGACTGACGCCTTAAAATCGGGTGGCCTTCGGGTCATCTGGTTCGACTCCCAGGCCCGGCATCGCTTCGCACCCGCTTTACGGACCGCCCGGAATCTGCGACGCTCGCTCTCGTGTCCGCGAAGCTGCTAATTATTGGATTCGACGCGCTCGAGGCGACGCTGGTCGATCGCTGGGCGGACGAAGGGCTCCTGCCGACGTTCGCCTCGCTGCGCGAGCGCGGTGCGCAGGTCGAGCTCGACAACGACGTCGAGCGCATCCCCGACACGAACTGGATCGAGCTCGGGACCGGGCGGCGCGCCGCGAAGCTCGGCTGGTACTGGCGGCCCGAGCAGATGCATGCCGGCGAGGCCGAGCTTCGCGCCAACACGCCCGACGACTTCGACCTCACCGCCTTCTGGAAGATCGCGAGCGACGCCGGTAAGCGGGTCGCCGTCGTCGACATCCCGTCGGCCGCCCCCGCCGAGCTGAACGGCGTGCTCATCCGCGACTGGGGCGTGCACAGCCCTGGCTTCGGGATCGCCTCCTCGCCGAGCGGCCTGCTCGACGAGCTCCGCGCGCGCCACGGCGACTATCCACTCCCGCACTCGTGGGAAGAGGGCGGTCCGAAACCCATAGGCTGCGACGCCCCGGAGGGCTCGCGGGAGGCGCTCTTGGCGTTTCCGGGCATCCTCGCCGAGGCCATCGAGCGGAAGACCGCCGTCCTCATCGACCTGTTCGAGCGCGAGGACTGGGATCTGTTCTTCGGCACCTTCGTGGAGGGCCACTGCGCCGGCCACCAGCTCTGGCACTTCCTCGACGAGACGTCTCCGTGGCACGATCCGGACGCCCCCGAGGAGCTCAAGAACGGCGTTCGCGACACCTACGTCCGGCTCGACTCAGCACTCGGCCACGTCCTGGAGCGGGTGGGAGAGGATACGACGGTGATGGTCGTCCTGAGCCACGGAATGGGCCCGTCGAACGGCGGTTTCCAGCTGCTCCCCGAGCTGATGGTGCGCCTCGGCTACAGCTCGGCTCCCGCTGCCGCGCGGTCGATTCGCGCGCGGCTCCCGCGGCCGGTGCGCCAGGCGATCAAAGCGCTCATGCCAGGGCGGTTGAAGGGCCGGCTGAAGGACGCGCTCGGCACGTCGTCCCATCCGTTCGCCCTTCCGCAGACGAAGGCGGCCTGCCTGCGCTGCGGAATGAACGGCGCGATCCGCGTGAACCTGAAGGGCCGCGATCCCAACGGCTCGGTCGAGCCCGGCGCCGAGTACGACGCGATCTGCGACGACCTCGTGACCGCGCTCGGGGAGCTCCGCGACAAGGAGACAGGCGAGCCGGTCGTCGAGGAGGCGCTACGCACCGACCGCGCCTACGGCGCGGATCAGCACCCGAACCTGCCGGACGTGATCGTCCGGTTCCGTCGCGACCTGCCGGTGTGGAGCGTCACCTCCAAGCGTGTCGGGACGGTCAGCGAGCCGCCTCGCAACCGTCTGTTCCCGCGCTCGGGCGATCACACGGCGCACTCCCGCGTCTGGGTCGTCGGGCCGCGGGTCGAGCGTGCAGGACCGCAGCGCGGCAACGTCCTCGATCTCGCACCGACGGCGCTCGAGATCCTCGGCGTCCCCGTGCCGGACGCGCTCGACGGCGCAGCGCTGCCGCTCATCCGTTCGGCGCTCGTCTAGCGACCTCCCGGAGCTCCGGCGGGGCGGGGCGGGTCCTCGGTAGATCGGAATGCGAGCTATGGTGGACCACGCGCGGTAGATCTGACGCGGAAGTCGTTGGAGCTTGACTTGCTCCTCTCTTCGGACTTCTGCCTGCGGACCTGAGTGCATCAGGCGAGCCCTTCGGGGTGTCGTCAACGCACGTCGACAAGAGGGGAAGTGGACGCATGAAGAAGCGTCTGACGTTCTTTGCCGCAATCGTCGCGGCAGCACTTTGCGTGAGCCTGGCAGCCGGTTCGGCCTTTGCCGCCGGTGTTGTGTACGACGCGACTCCGAGCCCGTTGCCGGCGAACGTCGCGAGTCTCGGCTTCGAGGCGACCTCCACATCCGAATTTGGCGACCTCGTGCATCTCGGCGGCACCAATCGGCATCTCGACAACGTCACGGTCACGATGAGCGACTGGGCGCTGTACGCCGATTACGCCTCCGATTCCCGCTACGCAGGGAACTCTGCGACCTGGACGCACCCGATCACGCTCAACGTCTACAGCAACCAGCTCGGGGGCAACGGAGCCCCGGACCAGCTGCTCGCGACCGTGACCCAGCCGATCACCATCCCGTGGCGGCCGACAGCGGACCCGACGTGCCCGAATCCCACGCGCTGGAGGGCGCCCGACGACCAGTGCTACAGCGGCCTGGCCTTCAACGCCGTGTTCAACCTGAGCAGCCTGAACGTGACCCTCCCGGATGACGTGATCGTCGGGGTTGCCTACAACACGGCCGACTACGGCGCGGCTCGGATCGGCTCGCCCGGCCCGTACAACTCGCTCAACGTCGGCGTGCCGACCGGACAGACGACGAGCGTCGGCAGCGACGACGCTGACAAGGTCTTCTGGAACACGTCCTTCGCCGGTTTCTACGCCGATGGCGGTTCGTCCGGCGTTGGCGCATTCCGTCAGGACACGACTTGGACGCCCAACGGAACGGTGGCCATCCAGATCACCGCGTCACCGACTTGCACGGAGACCGGACTGCATCGCGACGGGCTGAATCTGACGGCGGCGCAGGTCAACCCGTCCGGAACGGTCAGCGGCACCGTTGACGCCACCGGCTGCAACATCGGCGTCTACTACGGACCCGGCAAGAGCGGGGTCGTCAACGCTGCGAACATCTCCGGCGCCAACTACTACGGCGTCGTCGCCGACGGCGCGGCTGTGAGCATCACCAACTCGCAGATCCACGACATCGGCGAGAGCCCGTTCAACGGCTCTCAGCACGGAGTCGCCGTCCTCTACACGACCGTGCACCAGGACAACAGCACGACCGGGACGAACGCCGCCACCGGGACGCTGAGCGGTAGCACGATCAGCCTCTACCAGAAGAACGGCGTCGTCGTCAGCGGCACGAAGGCTGCCGTCACGGTGAAGAACAACCATGTCACGGGGAACGGGCCGGTCAGCTACATCGCCCAGAACGGGATCCAGATCTCCTTCGGCGCGACAGCGTCCGTGACCGGCAACACTGTCTCGGGCCACTTCTATACGCCCGCGACCGTCACCGCGTGCGGTCTGCTCTTCTTCCAGGCCGGCGGGGTCAAGCAGAGCGGGAACAGCCTGTTCGCGAACCAGACGAACCTCTGCAACGCGGGCCGCGGCGGCGGCGGGTTCAACCCCTAGGCCGCCCAGCACCTCAACACGCACTAGGACAGCGGAGGGCGGCGCGGGCCGCCCTCCGCCGTCGCGTATTTGCCGCGCGAAGTAAAGACCTCCGCGCCGCGAACCGATAGACAAGACGTGGAGCGTCTCAAGTCCTTCCTCGCGCGGCCCCGCAATGCGGTGCTTGTGCTCGCCCTCGTCGCCGGCGTCGCCGGCGGGGCAACGTACGCGGCCGCGAGCAGGAGCTCGTCGTCGGGCGGCACCGGCGACAAGCGCTCGATCGTCATCCACCACGCGACGGGGACGCCGGTCCTGACTCCGGCCCAGGTCGGCGCCGGCACCAGGACCGCGGCGGTTGCGAACGTGCTCGACGCGGATGTGATGATCGGGGCGTTCCGCGGAGACGTCATGTCCTACAAGGGCATCTCGGCGCAGCGTCTCGGGCAGTACAGCGCCTCGTTCGACCCGAGCCAGTACACGGTCGTCGCGACGAACGGCGGGCAGGACTTCTACGTGTGCTCGCGCAGCGGCAAGTGGTACGCCGAGCAGAACGGCGTGCACACCAGCCCCATCGCCACGAAGACGCCCAGCACGCGCTGCAAGCTGTAGCACCGCAGCTTTCCCTATGATCGGGCGCGTCCGACCGGAGGGGGTCCGGGGTGTCCGCAGTCCAACCGAGCGTCATGGCTTCCCAACGCGCACGCTCGCTGGCGCTGCGCGTGGAGTGGCGCCTGGCCGTCCTCTACGGCGTGCTCGCCACGACGCTCGCCGTCATCGTCGCGCACGCACACGACTGGTTCGTCATGACGGACGAGCTCCTCTACGAGCGGCTGGCGATCAGCACGGCGACCAGCTTCTCGCCGCTGCCGAGCATCCACGGCGAGCTGATCGGGAACCTCAACCAGCTCTATCCGCTCCTCGTCGCGCCGGTCTTCGGGCATGGAGATGTGCCCGCGTCGCTGACCGAGGCGCACGTGCTGAACGCGATCGTGATGACCTCGGCGGCGCTGCCTGTCTTTGCCCTCGCGCGCGAGTTGCAGGGGTCGCGCTTGTGGGCGCTCTTTGCCGCAGGCGTCGCCGTCGCCGGCCCGTGGATGGTGCTCTCCTCGTTCCTGCTCACCGAGGTCGTCGCGTACCCCGCCTTCGTGTGGGCGGTCTTCGCTATCGAGCGGGCGATCGCACGGCCGAGCAGGCGTGCGGACGCGCTGGCGCTCGCGCTCGTCGGCCTCGCCACGCTCAGCCGCGTGCAGCTCTTCGTCCTGCTGCCCGCGTTCGTCGTCGTGGCGCTCGTGCAGGAGCTGCGCTACCGGGAGGGGCGGAGCTGGCGGTCGCTGCTGCGCGCGCACGACCTGCTCTTCGGCGTCGTGGCCGCGGTCGCGGGCGCCGCGATCGTGCTCGCCGTCGCAGGGAGGCTCGCGAGCGCGCTCGGGACGTACTCGGTGACCGCGCACGGCTCACTCGTCCCGCTCGGCTCCTTCGAGCTCGCGCTGCGCCATCTCGCGGTGCTCTCGCTCGGCTTCGGCGTCGTCCCGCTCGTGCTCGGGCTCGGCTGGGCACTGGTGACGGTCGCGGCGCCCTCGGGCCGCCGCGCGCACGGGTTCGCGCTGCTCACGGTCGTGCTCGTCCTCGGGATGGCGATCCAGGTGGGCGCGTTCGCGGAGCGGTTCGGCGGCTCGGTCGTGCGCGACCGCTACCTCTTCTACGTCGCTCCGCTCCTGCTCGTCGGGACGGTCGCCTTCCTCGGAGAGACGCGCCCTCGGCTGCTCGCACCGGTGCTCGGCGGGCTCGTCTTCATGGCGGGGATCGCCATGCAGGGGCCGACGTTCAAGTACCCGGGTCTCTTCGCGGACTCGCCGTCGTCGGTCAGCTTCCTCTGGCTGTGGCGCCTGCTGCACGTGCTCGGAGGCGGGCTGCGCACCGCGTACTTCGTCGCGATCCTGGGCGCGGTGCTGACGGTTGCGCTCGTCCAGCTGCTCGTCCTGTGGCCGCGCGCCGTCGGGCCGCTCGTTGCCGTCCTCACGGTCGGCGTAGCGCTCGCGACGACGACGATCGCCTTCGACCGGCTCTTCTCGCGCATGGGGACAGCCGGCCGGCCCATATCGGCGAATCAGGGCGTGATCTTCACCTGGATCGACCGGCAGGTGCCCGCTGAAGCGCATGGCGTCGCGATGCTCCCCTTCCAGACCGCGTTCGGCGACTTCTGGACGAGCGCCGCCGTCTGGTGGGACGCCGAGTTCTGGAACGAGCGGATCGACCGCTCGCTCGCGATCGGGAAGTCCTTCGCCTGGACGCCGACCGGCACGTTCCCGACGCAGCAGATCCACGTCGACCCGCACACCGGCGTGATTCGCGAGACGCCGGCCGACTATCTCGTGTCCTCACCCGGGGACACGCGTCTGCAGATCGTCGCCGACCGGATCGGCTACGACCGCGGGCTCCAGCTGAGCGCCGTGCCGAAGCCGTGGCGCGCCGCCTGGATGAGCATCGGCCTGACGCCCGACGGCTACCTGCCTCCAAGACAGGAGGCCCGCATCCGTGTCTTCGCCGAGGCGGGAGCGACCGCACCGGTGCGGCGCTCCGTGCAGTGGAAGGTCGCGGTCCCGAGCGAGGCGCTGCACCCCGTCCGGTTCACCGCAAACGGCTCGGTGCACACGCTCTCGTCCATCTGGGGGACTCAGATCACGACGAGCGTCTGCGTCCCGCCGGACGGGCATGCGGACATCCCGTTGACCTCGACAGGGGACGCGGTCATCCGGCTCGGCGCGCCGCTCGATCCGACCACCGTCACGAAGCCGAGACACGTCTCGGTGCGCCTCACGGACATCTCGCTCGGCGGCTCTGACGATCCCTGTTAGGCGGCCTGTTTCATGGTGCGAGGCGCCGGAAAGGAACCGGCCGCGTGAACGGCGACTTCCTCTTCTGGCTCGGCATCTTCGCGGACTTCGCCATCGTCGTCGCGCTGCTCGTCTGGGCCGCGTCGATCGCCTGGGTCGTGCGCGACGCCGGCGAGCGCGGGGTGAATCGGCTCGCGGCCTTCGCGCTCGCGGTGATCTTCCCGTACGTCGGAGCGTTCCTCTACGCGCTCGTTCGGCCGCGCACGCGGCTCGTCGACCTGCGCGAGCGCGAGCTCTGGGTCCAGCTCGCCGAGGCGACCGCGCGGGTCGAGCGCTGCCACGCCTGCCTGACCCCGATCGAGCGTGACTTCGTCGCCTGCCCGGGCTGCGCGACGGTGCTGCGCCGGCGCTGCGACTCGTGCGGCGGGGCGCTCGAGTTCGCGTGGGCGGCGTGCCCGTACTGCGGCGAGCACGAGGACGCCGCCGCCTGGGCGGAGCATGAGCCGGCGCGTGCCGCAGCCGAGGT
>JAWVDX010000466.1:0-3535 GCA_033857015.1 Gaiellaceae bacterium | reverse complement strand
CGAGGCGAGCACCGGGACGCCGAGCCCCATCGCCTCGAGCCCCGGCAGCCCGAAGCCCTCCGCCAGGGAGACGAGCACGAGGGCCGTGGCGCCGCGGTAGAGCGCGGCGAGCTCGGCGTCGCTGATTGCGCCCGTGAGGACGACCCGATCGCCCACGCCGAGCTCGAGCGCACGGGCGACGAGCTCGGAGCGGTAGGCGCCGTGGTCGCCGGCGAGCACGAGCTGGTGGCCGTCCCCCGCGCGGGCGAAGGCCTCGAGCAGCCGCCCGAGGTTCTTGTGCGGGAAGGCGCTCCCGACGTAGAGAAAGTAGGGCGACCGGACGCCGAGCCGGGCGAGCGCCCCGGGGTCCGGCGCATCGAAGAGGTCGGTGTCCACCCCTTCGTGCGTCACCGTGATCTGCTCCGGCGCGACCGCGAGGGTCTCGACGATGGCCCGCTTCGTCGTCTCCGACACCGCGATGATCTGTCGCGCCCGGCTGACGGCCTTGCGCAGCACGAGCTTGTAGGCCAGCGACTTCGCCCGGCTCCGCGCGGGGTCAGGTGCCGAGCCCGGGAGCTTGCGGCGCAGCTCGTGGGTCAGATCGTGGATCGTGACGACGTAGGGGCCGCGGTAGGCGAGCGGGACGTTGAAGTGCGGGAAGTGCACGAGGTCGACGCCGGCGGAGCGGATCAGCGCCGGGAAGCGCACCTGCTCGGCCAGGGAGTACCAGCGGATGTCGGCGAGGCGCTTCTCCACGTTCGCCCCGAGCTCGAGCTCGGCCGCATAGCGCTCGGCCCGGAGGAAGAGGACGAACTCGGTGGTCGTGTCGACCGCGGCGAGCCCCTGCACGAGGTGTGTCACGTAGCGCCCGATCCCCGTGGCGTCGAGCCGCGCGTCGATCCCGACTCTCATCGCACCTCGCGCGGCAGCCCCGCCCGGGCTGCTTCGAGAACCTGCTCGTACGCCTCCACCCACCCGGTCATCGCATCCTCGGTGCCGGCCACCATGGCGCCCGCGCGGGCCAGCGCCGTCTCCCACGCGCCCGGCTCGAGCAGAGCCTGGACGGCCTCGACGATGCCCTCCTCGGTCGGCTCGAGCGCGACCGAGCCGGGATAGAGGTCGGCGACCTCGCCGAGCCCGCCCCGGCGCGAGATCAGGACGGGACGCCCCGCAAGGAGCCATTCGATCATCGTCCGGTTCGGGCCTCCCGGCTCGGCCCAGACGGAGGGCACCACGCCGAGGTCGCAGGCGGCCAGGAACTCGGACTTCGCACTGGCGCTCACCGGGCCGTCGTACGTGACCCCGGATCCGGGATCGGCAGCGGCCGCTTCCACCTCGGCGCGCAGCCGTCCGTCGCCGGCAATACGGGTGCTGCACCCCTGCGTGGCCAGCCTCCGCGCCGCCTCGAGCAGCCGGTCGACTCCCTTGTTCGCGTCCAGCGAGCCGATGTAGCCGATGACCTTCGGCGCGGGCCCCGGAGAACGGCTCACGGCGATGTCCGCAGTGAAGGGGTTCCTGATGACGTGGAGGTCCGCACCCGGGAACAGCGGCCGGTGGAGGTCGACGACGTACTGCGAGACCCCTGTGAGGTGCGAGACGGCGCCGCTCCAGCGCGTGAGCGCACGCGTCCGCAGGCCGCAGAGCAGCGGGCTCGGCTGGCAGGGCTCGCCGTCCCGGCGGGCGAGCGTGACGCGCGGGCAGAGCAGGTGGTAGTCGTGGGTGGTGTGGACGACAGGGATCCCCCGCCGCCGCGCGATCTCCCAGATGCCCGTGCCGAAGCCCGGCAGGTTGTGCGTGTGCACGACGTCCGGGCCGGCCAACGCGACGATGCGGTCCAGCCGCTGGCGCGGCAGGGAGAGGACGTCGCCCACGTGGTTCTTGACGCGGCGCACCTGACTCTCGTGCCAGTCGCTCTCGTGCAGGATCGTCCGCTTCGTCCCGGGCAGCGCGGGCAGGCCGTCCGGGAAGGCCTGGAGCAGCTCGACGGAGTGGCCGCGCCCGAGCAGCCCCACGGAGAGCGCTGTCACGGAGCTCTCCGCCCCGCCCGCGTGTGCGCCGCGTCCCTGCGAGCTCACGATCAGGACCTTCAGCTGCCCGCTCCGCTTCCGGTCCGCACGAAGAGCTCGCAGAGGCCGCGCGCCGTGTCGCGCCAGGAGTAGCGCGCCGCCGTCTCGAGGCCGCGCGAGCGCAGCGCGTCGCGCAGGGAGGCGTCGCTCACGACGCACCGTATGGCGTCCGCCCAGGGCTCCTCCGCGAGCGGCAGGAGCATCGCCCCTCCTGCAGTGAGCTCACGGAGCGGCGGGATGTCGCTCGCGAGCACGGGGCAGCCACGCCCCATCGCCTCAAGGGGCGGGAAGCCGAAGCCCTCGTAGGTCGAGGGGAACGCGAAGGCGAGCGCGTCGCGATACAAGCGGTCGAGCTCGGCGTCGGTCGGTCGCTCGACGACGCGCATCCGGTCGCGCAGAGGGCTGCTCCGGATCGCCTCGTCGACCGCAGGGCCATCGTCGAGCGGGGCGCCCGCGAGGACGAGGTCGACCGGGACGTCCGCGCGCTCGAAGGCGCGGATGAGGAAGGGCACGTTCTTGTTCTTCGTGAAGCTGCCGGCGAAGAGCAGGTACGGGCGCTCGCCGCGGCCGTTCGCGAGCGCTGCCGCCGGGGGCGTCGCCGGCGCGAAGCCGGGGCCCGAGTGGACGACCGTCACCTTCGCCGGGTCGACGCCGAAGTGCCGGACGGCCTCGTCCTTCGCGAACTGCGACACCGCGACGACAGCGGACGCCGCAGCGAGGCTGCGCGGGTAGAGCCAGTTCTTGTAGGCGAGCTGCGCGCGGCTGAACCCGTACTCGGGGTAGCGGATCGAGGCGTCGTGGAAGGTCACGCTGTACCGCGTCCGCCGCCGGAAGGGTGGCATCCCGACGTCGAAGAAGTGGACGAGGTCGCTGCGCACGAGCGCCGGCGCCGCCTGCTCGAGGAGCAGCCTCAGGTGCAGCCGCTCCCAGCCCCGCGAGCCGCCGATGCGCCGCACCGGGAGGTCGACGGGGCCGATGCGCTCGGCGCCCGCCGGGGTCGTCACGAGCCGCAGCTCGAGCCCGGGGTACTCGGGCGCCACGTCCGCGAGAGAGCGCGCCAGCGTCGCCGTGTAGCGGGGCACGCCCGACCCGCCGGCGGCGTTCAGCGCGAGGAGACCGACGCTCAGCATCCGGCCGCAGATTCGCCGCCGGCGCGCGCCCGGTACGCGCGGCGTCCCCCGTTTGCGGTACCCCGTTTCAGAATTTCATAGCCCTTTCTGGTGATTCGACCTACCCCGTGAGGTTCCACCCCCCGATCGAGGGGTGCACGTCCCCCCGACGGCGCCCGATGCGAGCACCAGTTGCCTGCATTCGACTCTTGGGGGACCCGCCAAATGGATTATCGCCGCATCGCCGTCATACCGCTTGTTCTGATCATCGCGCTCTTGACGACCGCCGCCGCGGCTGGTGGCACACAGATCTCGGTCTCGTCGAGCGTCGGCTCAGGATCGACACTGTCCGGAACGGTCGCGTGGACCGCCACCATCAAC
>JAWVDX010000465.1:0-3231 GCA_033857015.1 Gaiellaceae bacterium | reverse complement strand
CGAAACGACCAACAGCCGCGCCCGAATCCGCGCAGTTCCTCGGCGATTGCGCCACACCAAGTCCCATCGAGACATGTCCCGGGGTCAGACCCCGGAGGTTGTCCGCCGCAGACATGGCGCGGGACATGTCCCTTTGGGTGGGGTGCGCTTCCCCCCTGGCGCCCGCTGAAGCCAGTGCTACAGTGATTGCGATGGCAACCACCGAGCAGACAACCGCAGCGCTTACCGTCACCGAGGCCGCCGCCGCCAAGATCAGGGCGCTGATGGCCGAAGAGACCGAGGTCGGCGTCCTCCGGGTCGCGATCGCCGGTGGCGGCTGCTCCGGATTCCAGTATCAGCTCGGCTTCGACTCAGGCGCGCAGGAAGGTGACGTCACCTTCACGATGCACGGCGTCGACGTCGTCGTCGATCCGTTCAGCGCGCCGTACCTCCAAGGTGCCTCGGTCGACTACCTGGAGGGCCTCCAGGAGTCCGGCTTCAAGATCGAGAATCCGAACGCGGTCTCCTCGTGCGGCTGCGGCCACTCGTTCCAGGTCGAGGACGAGGGCACGGAAGCCGCGGGCCACAGTCACGCTGCCGGCGGCTGCGGCTCCGGCTGCTCGCACTGACCTGAGCGGTTCTCTGCGCGGGCCCTCGAGGCGCCGCTTTACGATCTGAGGCGATGAGCACCCGTCCTCTCCGTGCCGCGATCGTCGGCTCAGGCCCTGCCGGGTTCTACGCGGCGGGCCAGCTGCTGGCTGCCGACCCGCCGGTCGAGGTCGACATGATCGAGCGCCTGCCGACGCCCTGGGGCCTCGTCCGCCTGGGCGTCGCGCCCGACCACCCGAACATCAAAGCCGTCTCGCGCGTCTTCGAGAAGATCGCCGCGCGGCCGGGCTTCCGCTTCTTCGGCAACGTCGAGATCGGCCGCGACCTCTTCCACGCGGATCTGATGCGCCTCTACGACGCGGTGATCTACGCCGTCGGCGCGCAGAGCGACCGGCGCATGGGCATACCCGGCGAGGATCTCGAGGGCTCGCTGCCGGCCACTGCGTTCGTCGCCTGGTACAACGGCCACCCGGACTACCAGGGCCTCGATCCGGACCTGAGCGCCAAGCGGGCGGTCGTGATCGGGAACGGCAACGTGGCGGTCGACGTGACGCGCATGCTCGCGCTCACGAAGGAGGAGCTCGATCCGACCGACACGAGCGACGCGGCCATCACCGCGCTGTGCGCGGCGGGGATCGAGGAGATCGTCATGGTCGGCCGCCGCGGCCCCGCGCAGGCCGCGTTCACGACGCCGGAGCTGCAGGAGCTCGGCGAGCTCGGCGGCGCCGACGTGCTCGTCGACCCGGCCGACCTCGAGCTCGATCCGGCGAGCGAGGCCTCGCTCGAGACCAACTCCACGGCGAAGCGCAACGTCGAGATCCTGCGCGAGTACGCCACGCGGGAGCGGAGCGACAAGCCGAAGGCGGTGCGGCTCCGCTTCCTCTGGTCGCCGGTCGCGATCGGCGGCGAGGAGCGGGTCGAGTCGATCGAGCTCGTGCGCAACGAGCTCTCGGAGGACGGTAAGCGCGCTGTCGCGACGGACGTCGTCGAGACGCTCGAGTGCGGGCTCGTCCTGCGCAGCGTCGGCTACCGCGGCGTGCCGATCCCGGACGTGCCGTTCGACGAGCAGCGCGGAACGATCCGCAACGAGAACGGCCGTGTGCTCGACGACGCCGGGGAGCACATCCCCGGGCTCTATTGCACCGGCTGGATCAAGCGCGGGCCGAGCGGGATCATCGGCACGAACAAGAAGGACGCGACCGAGACCGTGACCCTCCTCCTCGAGGATGCGGCCGCGGGACAGCTCGGCTCGCCCGAGACGACCGCGCCGGATGCCGTCGAGGCGCTCCTCGCCGCGCGCGGCGCCGCGCCGGTCGAGTACGACGGCTGGACGGCGATCGACACGCACGAGCGCACCGCCGGCGAGCCGCACGGCCGTCCGCGCGTGAAGCTGTGCTCGTGGGACGAGCTGCTCGCGGCGGCGCAGCGCATGGCCGACGCGCAGGCCTGACCCCGTCAACGCCGAAGCCATCGCGCTGAATTGGTGCGCTTCTGGTGCACGCTCGTGCGCATTCGGTGCGCCCTTTTTTGCGATGCTTTGAGCCCGTGGGTGGGCGGGGGTCGGGATGGTCGCGCCGCGCGCGTGCGCGTGGACCCCGCAAGGAGAACTGAGACCGGCGCGGAGCCGCCGCTCTAGACTTGACCCCGTGAGCGAGACCGGCACGCAGCAGGAGCTCTGGGGCACCGAGACGCGCAAGGCGATCGGGAACTTCCCCGTCTCCGGCGAGCCGATTCCCGTTCCGGTCGCACGCTGGCTGGGGCGGATCAAGGCCGCCGCGGCGCGCGTCAACGCCGAGCTCGGGCTGCTCGACGTCGACAAGGCGGAGCGCATCGGCGCCGCCGGCGACCGCATCGCCGCGGGCGAGCTCGACGACCAGTTCCCGATCGACGTGTTCCAGACCGGCTCCGGGACGAGCTCCAACATGAACGCGAACGAAGTCATCGCCGCCCTCGCCGGCGAGGGAGTCCACGCGAACGACGACGTGAACATGGGCCAGTCCTCGAACGACGTCTTCCCGTCCGCGGTGCACCTGGCCGCGCTGGACGAGGCCACGAACGACCTCCTGCCCGCGATGGACAAGCTCGCCACGGCGCTCGAGGCCAAGGCGAAGGAGTTCGACGACGTCATCAAGTCCGGCCGCACCCACCTGATGGACGCGGTGCCCGTGACCCTCGGCCAGGAGTTCTCCGGCTACGCGGCGCAGGTGCGCCAGGGAATCGCCCGCGTGAACGACGCGCTGCCCCGCCTGGGCCAGATCCCGCTCGGCGGCACGGCGGTCGGCACCGGGATGAACACCCACGCCGAGTTCGCCGCGCGCGTGCGCGCGAAGCTCGTCGCCGACACCGGCCTCCCGATCTCGGCGCCCGCCGACCCGTTCGAGGCGCAGGCCGCTCGCGACGGGCTCGTCGAAGCCTCCGGCGCGCTCAAGGTCGTGGCCGTCTCCTACACGAAGATCGCGAACGACCTCCGCCTCATGGGCTCGGGTCCCCGCGCCGGCCTGGCGGAGATCTTCCTGCCGGAGCTCCAGAAGGGCAGCTCGATCATGCCCGGCAAGGTGAACCCGGTCATCCCGGAGGTCGTCACGCAGGTCTCGGCCCAGGTGATCGGCAACGACACGGCGATCACCGTCGGCGGGATGCAGG
>JAWVDX010000464.1:0-4402 GCA_033857015.1 Gaiellaceae bacterium | reverse complement strand
CGCCTCGAGCGGCGTGACCGCAACGTGAACGTCGTCGTCCGTGCGCTGGAGAGCCTCGCACCCCTCGCGCGCCGCCTCTCTGGGGAGCCGCATTCACTTGCGCTGCCGGGCTCCAAGGACTTCGGTTGATGCTGGATCAGCGTCTAGGGCAAGTCCCCGGCGCGCGGGTCGTCGTTCTCTGCGACAGCGCCCGCGGCCCCGTCCTTCTCCACGATCGTGAACGCCGGGCCTCGCTCCACGACGCGCTCGACCGCGACGTCGTCGTGGCCGGGGCAGACGACGAAACGCGTGCCGTCCCCGCGGACGTGCTCGTACTCGGCGAGCGTGAGCGTGATGCGGTCGGCGCACAGGGCGGACGAGCACTCGCAGACGAACTCGTACGCGTCCGCACCGCCGAAGCTCAGCGCCTGCTGCTCGATCCGCTCGTTGACGCTCCGAAAGAGCACTTCGTTGCGAGCGAGCCGCTGCTCGCGGGCGTCAGCCTCGGCTCCAGGTTCGTGCTCGATGTTGCATGGTAGCCGCGGGTTCGCGGCGGCTACTCAGCTGCTCTTGTCCCCGACCGCCGACCCGATCCCGCTCAGCAGCCCCGTCAGCTCCATCGGGAGGACGAACTTCGTCGACGGCGCCGAGCCGACTACCTTGAGCGCCTCCAGGTACTGGAGCGTCATCGTCCTCGAGTCGACGCCCTTCGCCACGTCGAAGATCTTGCCGAGCGCGAGCGCGAAGCCCTCCGCGCGGAGGATCGCCGCCTGCTTGTCGCCCTCGGCCGAGAGGATCGCCGCCTGCTTCGAGCCCTCGGCAACCGTCACGGCGGCCTGCTTCGAGCCTTCCGCCTCCGTCACGACCGCGCGCCGCGTCCGCTCGGCCGACATCTGGCGGGTCATCGCCTCCGACACCATCGGCGGCGGCGTGATCTCGCGCACCTCGACGTTCGTGATCTTGACGCCCCAGCGCTCCGTCACCTCGTCGAGGCGGGTACGGAGCAGGGCGTTCATCTGGTCGCGCTTCGACAGCACGTCGTCGAGCGGCATGTCGCCGACGACCGAGCGCAGCGTCGTTGCGGCGATGTTCTGCGCCGCGCCTGCGAAGTTCTGGACGTTCAGCACCGTCTGCACCGCATCCGCGACGCGGTAGAAGATGATGAAGTCGATCTGGATCCCGGCGTTGTCCTTCGTGATCGCCGTCTGGTTCGGGATCTCCAGGTAGCGCTCGCGCAGGTCGACGACGATTGCCCGGTCGACGAACGGGATCAGGAACACGACGCCAGGCCCGCGCACGCCCTTCTCGGGCACCCGTCCGAGCCGGAAGAGCACGATGCGCTGGTACTCGCGGACGATGCGGAACGGGAAGATGGTGGGCACGCGGAGCTCCTTCGTCTCGAGGGTGAGGCGAGCCTACGCGCTGGCGCCCCGCGCCTCAAGCGCGCGGACAGGGACAATGGCCGGGTGAGCGCGCGCCGACCGGAGCGGATCGACGGCTACCTCCCGCTGCGCGACTACGCCGCGATCGGCGACGGGCGCACCGCCGCCCTGGTCGGGCTCGACGGCTCGGTCGACTGGCTCTGCATCCCCGACCACGACTCGCCCTCGGTCTTCGGCCGTCTGCTCGACGCCAACCGCGGCGGCTTCTTCGAGCTCTGCCCCGACGAGCCCTTCGAGGCGGAGCGCCGCTACCAGCCAGGGTCGAACGTGCTCGAGACGACGTTCCAGACGGCAAGTGGAAGCGTTCGCGTCACCGACGCGCTGACGTTCGTGAGCAAGGAGTTGGCACCGCTCCGCGAGCTCGTGCGCAAGGTGGAGGGCCTCGCCGGCGCCGTGCCGATGCGCTTCCGCCTCGTGCCCAAGTTCGGCTACGGGACGCGCAAGGTCGTGCTCACCCGCCGCGCCGGCATCCCCGTGGCCCACGCGGGTCACCACGCGCTGGCGCTGGCGCCGATCGGCTTCCCGGAGTGCTCGATCGACGGCGAGTCCTTCGAGGGGCGCGTCACCGTCGAGCCCGGCGAGCCGCGCTACCTCGCCCTCGCGTTCGCCGAGCGCCAGCCGCTCGTCCTGCCGACCCGCAAGCACGTGGAGGAGCGCCTTGCCCGGACCGAGGCGTTCTGGCCGGTCTGGAGCGAGCGCGCCCGCTCCTGCGGCGGCCCGTGGAGCGACGACGTCCTGCGCAGCGTCCTCGCCCTCAAGCTCTGCGTCTTCGCGCCGTCCGGCGCCATCGTCGCGGCGCCGACCACCTCGCTCCCCGAATGGATCGGAGGGGAGCGCAACTGGGACTATCGCTTCTCCTGGGTGCGCGACTCCACGTGGGCCCTCGACACGCTCGTCGACCTCCACTACCACGAGGAGGCGCACGCCTTCTTCTGGTGGCTCCAGCACGCGGCCCGCCTCACGCTCCCGCAGCTGAACGTCCTCTACCGCATCGACGGGAGCCTCCGCACGCGGGAGCGCGTCCTCCCCGGCTTCGAGGGCTACCGCGGCTCGCGCCCGGTGCGGATCGGCAACGCCGCCGCCGAGCAGCAGCAGCTCGACATCTACGGCGCGCTGCTCGACTGCGTCTGGCTGTACGCGAGGGAGATGGGCAGCCTCGACCGCAAGACCGGGAAGCTGATGGCCGGCGTCGCGGACCACGTCGCGAAGATCTGGCGCCAGCCCGACTGCGGGATCTGGGAGGTGCGGAGCGAGCCGACGCACTTCGTCCAGTCCAAGGCCATGTGCTGGGTCGCGCTCGACCGCGCGGCGAAGCTCGCGGAGATGGGCGCGCTCCCCGACCGCAGGACGCACTGGCGCCGCGAGGCAGACGCCTGCCGCGCCTTCATCGAGGAGCATGGCTGGGACGCCGGGCGCAACAGCTACGCCCGCGCCACGACGCTGCACGAGGCGGATGCGAGCCTGCTCACGATGGTGCTCCAGGGCTTCCACGAGCCCGACGACCCGCGCCTGCGGGGCACGATCGACGCGGTGCAGCGCGAGCTCCAGGAGGGGCCGTACGTCTTCCGCTACCGCGGCCCCGACGGGGTTCCGGGCGACGAAGGTGCCTTCCTGACCTGCTCCTTCTGGCTCGTCGACGCGCTTGCGCGCACGGGCCGGGTCGACGAGGCTTCGGCGCTGATGGACGAGCTCTGCGCCCTGGCCAACGACGTCGGCCTCTTCAGCGAAGAGGTCGACCGGCGGGACGGCTCCTTCCTCGGCAACATGCCGCAGGCGCTGACGCACCTGGCCCTCGCGAACGCGGCAGTGTCGCTCGTCAGCGCAGGCGTCGAATAGTGGTCTGGATGGCCCTCGCCGGTGGTCTCGTCGGGACAGTCGTGCTGACCAGCGGGATGCGTGCGGCGCAGGAGCTCGGATTGACGCGCATGGACCTGCCGCTCCTGCTCGGGACGATCTTCACCGGCGACCGGGCGCGTGCGGCGGTCATCGGGTACACGCTCCAGTTCCTGAACGGCCTCGTCTTCGCAGGGGTGTACGCGTTCATCTTCTGGGCCACAGGCACCGCCGGCTGGCTCTTCGGCGGGCTGCTCGGTGTCGTGCAGGCGCTCTTCGTCGGCTCGGCGCTGGTCTACACCCTGTTGCCGGCCATCAACCCGCGGATGGGCACGGCATGGACGGATGCCGAGGAGAATCCGCTCCTCGAGCCTCCCGGGTTCATGCTCGTCAACTACGGCAGGCACACGGCGCTCGCGACGATCGTTGCGCACGTGTTCTACGGGGCGATCATCGGCGGGTTCGCGGCCCACTTCGGCTGGAGCTAGCGCGACGCCCGGTGTGCCGCCGGCCCCTCGTGGGGCGGGCTGATCTCGGACGCGAAGCGCGAGAGCCGCCGCAGCACCGCGCGATGGAACTCCTCGCCGTAGCGCGCGCCGTCGGGGCCGAGCTCGCGGAGCCGGTCGTCGCGGACGAGCTCCAGCTGTGCGCGACCGAGCTCGACGAGCTCGAGGTAGGCGTCGCGCCTCGCCTCGACATCCTCCGCCGGCGCGAACTCGAAGGCCCGCTCCGCCTCCTCGCAGGCGTGGATGAGCGAGCGCTGCTCCGCCTCGAACGCGTCCAGGTCGCGGTTCGCGATCTTCTGGAGGCGGTACCTGCCGAGGCTGACTCGGAGCCGGGCGCGCACGCTCATCGCAGCGCACCGTAGAGCGCGAGGTGGCTGGCGGCCGACGCATCCCAGGAGAGCGCCTCGCGCGCCGCGAGCGCCCCGGCGCGGGCGCGGGCCAGCGCGTCGGCGTCGCCCAGCAGCTCCTCGAGCGCGGCTGCCAGGGCTGCGACGTCGCCCGCGGGGACGACGCGTCCCGCGCCGAAGCGCTCGATCGGCTCGGCGAGCCCGCCCACGTCGTAGACGACAGCCGGGACCCCGGCCCCGAGCGCGCGCAGGAGCGCCCCGCTCTGGTCGAGCTCCGCCCGGTACGGGAAGACGG
>JAWVDX010000463.1:0-5298 GCA_033857015.1 Gaiellaceae bacterium | reverse complement strand
CGAGATGCGGCGTCTGCTCGGCCTCCTGCGCGACGACCAGGAGACCCTGGAGCGCACACCCCAGCCGCGGCTCTCGGACCTCGCGCAGCTCGCCGTGCAGATCGGGCAAGCCGGTCTCGCCGTGGAGCTCGACCTCCAGGGCGAGCGCGGCGAGCTCCCGGCGGGCGTGGAGCTCTCGGCCTACCGGATCGTCCAGGAGGCGCTGACCAACACGCTCCGCCACGCTCACGCGACCCAGGCGTGGGTCAGCGTCCGCTCGACAGCCGAGGCGGTCGAGCTCCAGGTCGACGATGACGGCCATGGCGTAGCCGCCGGCACCGATCCGGGTCGGGGCCTGCTCGGCATGCGCGAGCGCGTCGGCTTCTACGGCGGCACGCTCGAGCACGGCTCCGGCCCGGAAGGCGGCTACCGCGTCCGCGCACGCCTGCCGCTGCGAGGAGTCGAGGCGTGAGCATCCGCGTGCTCGTCGCCGACGACCAGGACATGGTGCGCAGCGGCTTCCGGCTCCTGCTCGCCCGCGAGCCGGACATCGACGTCGTCGCCGAAGCCGCCGACGGACGAGCCGCAGTCGGCGAGGCGGCCCGCAACGCCCCCGACGTCGTCCTCATGGACATCCGCATGCCGCTCCTCGACGGGCTCGAAGCGACCCGCCAGATCGTCGCCACCAACCCCGCCGCGCAGATCCTCATCCTCACCACCTTCGACGAGGACGCCTACCTGTACGAAGCGCTCCAGGCGGGCGCCGCGGGCTTCATGCTCAAGGACGCCCCCGCCGCCGACCTGATCGAGGCGATCCGGATCCTCGCCCGGGGCGACGCGCTCCTCGCGCCCGCCATCACGCGCCGGGTGATCGCCGAGTTCGCGCGCCGCCGCCGCGACCCCGAAGCACGTGCCCACCTCGACCGGCTCACCGCCCGCGAACGCGAAGTCCTCGGCCTCATCGCCCGCGGCATGAGCAACGCCGAGATCGCAGCCGCCCTCGTCGTCAGCGCCGCGACGATCAAGACCCACGCCGCGCGGATCATCCAGAAGCTCGGCGTCCGCGACCGTGTCCAGGCTGTCGTCACCGCCTACGAGTCCGGCCTCATGGACGAGCTCTGACGAATTGTCGGGCCGACTCGATCAGCGCACGAGCGGCTCCGCGGGGAAGCGCACGCCGAAGCGCACGACGAGGCCCGGGATGCTCGAGGGGTCGATCTCGAGGCCGTAGCGCTCGGCGAGCTCGCCCAGCGCGGCCGGGTCTGCCTGCGCGACGCCGCCGAGGTCGACGAGCTCCGCGAAGAAGCGCTCGAAGCCTGCCGGCGCGATGATCTCGAGGATGCGGCAGGGCTCGTCGCCGGCGTTCCAGAAGGTGTGCCACTCGCCGCGGGGCTTGAAGACGAGGTCACCGGGGCCGGCCTCGAGCACGTCGTCCCCGAGCAGCGCGCCCATGCGGCCCTCGAGCACGTAGCTGTACTCGTCCTCGCGCAGGTGCCGGTGGAGCGGCGCAGCGAGCGCGTGTGCCGACATCGGGTGCTCGACGAGCGAGAAGCCCTCGTCCGTCACATCGCCGTCGATCATGAAGCGCACCCCGATGCTGCCGAGGAAGCCGGCCTTTCCCTCTGCGGGCCCAAGAACGCGGACTGGAGTCGTATGCATCGCCCCTCATTTCGTCGGACAATTGTGTCGCACGAATATGACAGGGTCCGCAGCGTCTGTCAAAATGAGCGGACATCAATGTCCGACGAAACCCGCACCTATCGCATGCGCCGTCGAGCCGAGGCTCAGGAGCAGACCCGTCTGCGCATCACGGAGAGCGCCGTCGCCCTCCACGGCACCGTCGGTCCCTCACGGACGTCGATCAGCGCCGTCGCGGCGCACGCCGGCGTCCGCCGCTCGACCGTCTACCGCCACTTCCCCGACGAGGCGGCGCTGTTCGACGCGTGCACCGCCCACTGGGCCACCGCCAACCCGCCGCCCGACCTGGGCCCCTGGGCGGCGATCGCGAGCCCCGACGAACGCCTGCGCGTGGCCCTCGGCGAGCTCTACGCCTTCTACGGGCGCACCGAGGCCATGCTGGACAACCTCTTCCGGGACGAGACGACCGTGCCGATCGTCCAGGAGCGCTTCGGCGCCTTCCGCGGCTACCTCGATGCAGCGCGCGACACCCTCATGGCCGGACGCAGCGCACGTGGCCCCGCCGGCCGGCGCACCCGAGCAGCCCTCGGACACGCGATCGCCTTCTCCACCTGGAAGTCGCTCGTCCGGGAACAGCGCCTCGACGAGGCCGAGGCCGCGAGCGTCGTCCAAGCGTTCGTCGATGCCGAACATCAATCGGTATTACCAAAGCTCACCCCAACGGGGGACTCGCAGGAAAGCACCCGAAACCGATAATCCGAATGTGCCTGCGGAGCTCGACCCATCTGCCGGCGATGCGCTTCTAGGCGCCCCCCAGCACGAGACGGAGGAGCGGCTGAGAGCCGCGAGGAAGATCGCCGAGGACGCCTTGCGGGCGAACGCCACCCGTTTCGGACTCGTGATCGAGACCCAGCGCGACGTCGCGGCTGCGGCGCTCGATCTCGACGACGTCATGAAGCTGATCTGCGAGCGCACCCAGCTCGTCACGCGCGCGGGCTCGGCCGAGATCGTCCTCATCAGGGACGGCGAGCTCGTGCTGGGCGCTGCGAGCGGCTTCTCGACGAGGAACGTCGGCGACCGCGTGAGCAAGGCAGGCACGCTCTCCGGCTGGGCGTTCGAGAACGACGAGTCGGCCTTCTGCATGGACACCGAGGACGATCCGCGCATCGACGAGGCGACTGCCGCCGGCGAGGGGACGCGCTCGATGGTGGTCGTGCCCCTGCGCCACGCCGGTCAGACGGTGGGGCTGATCCAGGTGATGTCGGACAAGCCCGACTGCTTCCAGATCGAGGACCTGAACACGCTCGAGCTGCTCTCGGTGGTGCTCTCCTCGGCGATGAGCCACGCCTCCGAGTTCGAGGCGAAGCGAGCCCAGGTCGAGGCGCTCGCACGCTTCGAGGCGATGGTGACCGCGGCGGTGATCGGGATCGCCGTCGTCGACCGCAACGGCCGCGTCGTCGAGACCAACCCGGCGCTCTCGGAGATCCTCGGCTACGGGCCGGAGGAGCTCCTCGGCCGCAGCCTCAACGATCACGCCCACCCCGGCGACATCACAACCGAGGCCGTCGCCTTCGACGAGCTGATGCACGGGGAGCGCGACGCCTACCGCCTCGAGAAGCGCTACTACGCTAAGAGCGGCGATCTCGTCTGGGCGTACGTCGCGGTCTCCCCCGTCCCGGATGCGGACGGCAACCCGCACGTCGCGATCGAGATGATCGAGGACATCACCCAGCGTAAGCTCGCCGAGGAGCAGCTGCGCGAGCATGCCGAGCGCTCCGAGCACCAGGCGCTCCACGACGCGCTCACCGGCCTGCCGAACCGTGTCCTCTTCCAAGACCGGATCGAGCAGGGGCTTCTGCAGGCGGAGCGCGACGGCGGGCGCATCGGCGTCCTCCTGCTCGACCTCGACCACTTCAAGGAGATCAACGACACGCTCGGGCACGCGAGCGGCGACCACGTCCTGAAGGAGGTGTCGGCGAGATTGCAGGCCTGCGTGCGCGCCAGCGACACGGTCGCACGGCTGGGTGGCGACGAGTTCGGCCTCCTGCTCCCCGGCCTCGGCGATCCGGCCGAGATCGCCCACGTGCTCGACAAGCTCACCGCCGCGATCCAGGAGTCGATCGAGCTGGAAGGCCTCCCGCTCGGCATCGAGGGCTCGATCGGCGTCGCCTTCTATCCGGAGCACGGTCGCGACGTCCAGACGCTCGTCAAGCGCGCCGACAGCGCGATGTACGCAGCGAAGCAGGACAACCGCCCCTACGCCTTCTTCGAGCACCCGACGGAGAGCTCCGAGCCGACACGGGCGTCGCTCGTCTGCGAGCTCCGGCTGGCGCTCGACCGCGGCGAGCTCGACCTCTACTACCAGCCGAAGGCGCGTCTGACGGATGGCTCCGTGCAGAGCGTCGAGGCACTCCTGCGCTGGTTCCATCCGGAGCGCGGCCTGACCCTGCCGGACGAGTTCATCCCGCACGCGCAGGAGACGGGCCTCATGAAGCCCTTGACGCTCCATGTCCTCGATCGCGCGCTCGGGCAGCTGCACGCCTGGGACGCGGAGGGCCTCGAGCTCGCCGTCTCGGTCAACGTCGGGACGCGCAACCTCATCGACCTCGGCTTCCCCGACGACGTCGCTGCGGCGCTCGCGAAGTGGGGGCTGCCGGCGACTCGACTCGAGCTCGAGATCACAGAGTCCACGGTGCTCCAGGACCCGCACCGGACGGGCATCGTCCTCGATCGCCTCGACGCCCTGGGCATCCGGCTCTCGATCGACGACTTCGGCACCGGCTACTCCTCGCTCGCCTACCTGCACCGGTTGCCGGTCAGCGAGATCAAGATCGACCGCTCCTTCGTGACGAACATGGAGCACGACGAGGACGGGGCCGTGATCGTCCGCTCGACGATCGAGCTGGGCCGCAACCTCGGCCTCGCCGTCGTGGCCGAAGGCGTCGAGGACGCCGAGACCTGCTCGCTCCTCGCCGAGCTCGGCTGCGACAGCGTGCAGGGCTTCCACCTGAGTCACCCGCTGCCCGCGGCTGAGCTCGCGACGTGGCTCAGGTCACGCGTCGGTGCCGCCGCCGCGGCGTCACGCTAGTTCGCGGGCCAGCGGGCGGCGCCGAGGTCGCGCGAGATGCCTCGCGCAGCCTGGATGACAGCATCGCCGAGGACGGCCTCGCGTCCCTTGCGCAGGAGGCGCTCGCGCGGGCCCGTGACGCCGATCGCGCCGATCGTCTCGCCGCGCCGGTCGAAGATGGGCGCCGCGACGCCCGCCTCGCCGATCACGGCCTCCTCCCGCTCCACGGCGTAGCCGCGCCCGACGATCTCCACCAGGTCCTTCTTGAGCGTGGCGGCCGTGAGCGTCTTCGCGGTGAGCCGCGGCAAGCCGTCCTCGACCAGGTCGGAGTAGACCTCCGGCGGTGAGTAGGCGAGCAGGGCCTTCCCGAGCGCGGTCGCGTGCAGCGGAAGCAGCGAGCCGACCTCCAGGATCTGCAAGGTCGCATCCGGACGGAAGACATGGTGGACGACGAGGATGCCCGACCCGTGCTGGGCGCCGACCCTGGTCGCCTCGCTGGCCTTCGAGGTCAGGAGCTCCGACCAGGCAAGGGAGCGCGAGCGCAGCTCGTTGAGGTCGAGGTAGCGGTTCGAGAGCTCGAGCAGCGCCGGGCCGAGCTGGTACTTGTCGCTGTC
>JAWVDX010000462.1:0-2673 GCA_033857015.1 Gaiellaceae bacterium | reverse complement strand
CCCTGGGCGACGTAGAGCAGGTCGCCGTGGCGCAGCGCTGCCTGACGCGATTCGGCCCCACCACAGCCGGCGAGGGCGAGCACCCAGGCGAGCGCGAAGAGGGCGCGGCCGCCAAGGCCGCGCCCTCTCGCCCCGACCCACGCAGGCCTAGGCGACATACAGCTTGTTGGCTCCCGTCGTCCCGCCCCACCCGTGCCAGTCCGTGTCTGCTGACGGAAGATCGCCGTAGTGGTTCAGCTTGATACACCCTGCGGAGTAGTAGTCGTGGCTCCCTTCCCAGCAGAACGGGAGATCCCCTGCCCCGCAGGACTGACCCTGGGACGAGGTCTCTTCGGAGTGGATGAACAGCTCCGTGCGGAGGTTGCCGCTGCCACCGCTGCAGCGCTTGTCGGAGAGGTACCAGACGCGGCCCTGGATCTTCGAGCCGCCGTAGTAGTCGCTGTGCAAGCGGATGTCGTAGCTTCCGGCCGGTAGCCAGCCGTGGCCCACGATGCACTCGTTCGTCGAGTCCCCGGACCCGGCGCGCCAGGTCGCGCTGTTGTAGACCTGCCCCGTCGCAGTATCCCTGCGGAACAGCGTGAGGGTCGACGAGAGATTCGAGCTCCGGGAGAACTGGAACGTCGTGTTGGTGGCGGCCACGGCCGTAAGCGCCCCGAACGCCGCTACCGCGACCTGGAGGACGAGCAGAAGGACGAGACCGCGAGTGGTCGAGCGCCGCATGTCAGTGACCTCCACTTCGCGTGTAGACGGGACGGGGCTGCTGCGTCGCAGCGACGGGATCTGCCTGCTCGCACGTCAGGCTGACCCGGTCGCACAGGATCTGAGCCGACGTCCACGGCTTGCCAAGCGGAGTCGAGACATCCGACCAGGCGACGACCGAGCGAAGCGAGTCGTCGGTGAATCGCGGCTCGTAGAACGTCCCATCGGGACGCGTCGCCGCGTCGAGATGGATCACCTGCGACACCGTGATCGAGCCCGCTCCCACGGACAGGACGACGAGACCGGTCTCGGATGGGACCACGACGCTCGTCCCTACCCAGTCGCCCGGGCCACGGACCCAGCTGAGCGACGTTCCCGAGACCGGGTCGGGGATGTCGTCGAACGCCAGCGCGGCGAGCTCCGAGCCGTCGGCGACCCTGACCAGCCGGATCCTCGGCGACGCGGTGCTCGCCCGCGACTCCGCGACCAGCGCCGAGCCGCCGTCCGGGGATACGGCAATCAGATCCGCGTCGCGTGCGAGGACACGGGCCTGTCCCGGCCCCTCGAACACGTCCAGCTCCGGGGTCGCCCCCGCTTCGTTGCGCTGCACGAGCAGCGCCGGCCCCGCCCACGCAAGGACGCGGTACAGGTCTGGGCTCTCGCTCCAGGTGACGGCATGCTTCCCGGCGTCGGCCGAGACGACGACGTCGCGAAGGTACGGCTCGTTCCAGCGATAGTTCGGCGACGTCCCGCGCGTATAGGCCAGCGCGCCGTCGGCGCGCCAGGCAATCGACGATGAGCCTGGCTCGAGTCGCCTGTCGGCGCCGGTCGAGAGGCTGAGGAGGTGGATCGCGGGTGCACCGAGCACGTCGCCGCTGCGAACTCCCTGGAGCTCGAGCGACCTGAACCAGTCGACGTCCTTCGTCCAGTGCCATGTGTCGTAGGCGACGGTCGCACCGTCAGGTGAGGTAGAGGCAACGGGGCCCTCCCCGCCGAGCGGCGCGAGCGCGGGCGCGACGAGGGTCCGTGCGTCCCTGCCACGGAGGGCCGGGTTCGAGCTGCGCTTGCCGTCGAGGCGATCGCCGGCGACGAACAGGCCGGGCGGAGCGACATCGGCCCGCACCAACGGAGCCTTCCCGCTCTGCATGCGGTGGCTCGTCTGCTGCGCGGCATGCACTCCTGCGGCTGTCGCCGCAACGGCCACCGCGCCGGTCAAGCAGAGCAGCCTCCGGCGGCGTTTCCAGGACCGCAGGCCAGGCGGCCGAGCGGGTGTCGTCAGTCCCTCCATGTGGCTCCCTCCTGTTGGGGTTTGCGAGCCCATGGTGGGGACGACGGAGGGCCGTGTCAATTGTCACAATTGGACGATGGTCGCACCGGCCACGGCCGCGCAAGACGAACATACGTCCGGTACGGACGCGTACGCTCGGACGGTGATCGTGGCGCACCTCGACATGGACGCGTTCTTCGCCGCCGTGGAGGAGCTCGAGCGCCCCGAGCTGCGTGGCAAGCCGCTCGTCGTCGGCGGCGATCCGCACGGGCGCGGCGTCGTCGCGACCGCGAACTACGAGGCGCGGCGGTTCGGGATCCACTCCGCGATGAGCGCCGCCGAGGCCCTCCGCCGCTGCCCGCAGGCGGTCTTCATCCGCCCGAGCTCGGCGCGCTACCGCGACTACTCGCGCGCCGTCTGGAGCTCGGTGCGCGAGGTCGTGCCGACCGTGGAGCGCCTCGGCCTCGACGAGGGCTATCTCGATCTCGGCGAGGTCGCCGCCGACATCGGCTCCGCGCGCGTCCTGGCGCGGGCCGTGCAGGCCGCCGTGCGGGCGGCCACGAGCCTCTCGTGCTCGCTCGGCGTCGCGAGCTGCAAGGTCGTCGCGAAGGTGGCGAGCGACCGCCGCAAGCCGGGCGGCGTGACGGTCGTCCTGCCGGGACGAGAGGCGGCGTTCCTCGCGCCCTTCCCCGTCCGGCGACTCCCCG
>JAWVDX010000461.1:0-2582 GCA_033857015.1 Gaiellaceae bacterium | reverse complement strand
GGCGCCGTGGAGCAGGGTCGGCTCGCCGGCGGCGCGGCGTGCGCTGTGCGCGCGGAGGGCTCCGCGGTCTGCGGTGGGCGGGTTCGTGCCGCCCGGGCCGGGGCCGTCCGGCGGATCGGCACAGGGGTTCCTCGGCGTGGGGCTGCCCGCCGAGCCGCCACCCTGTCCGAAGTCCGAGAACGTGAAGCTCGCGCCCTCCCCGCCCGAGACGTAGAGCGCCCCGTCCGACCCGAAGTTGAGGTCGCCGAGCGAGTGGCTCGGATACTGCTGACACCACCCGTCGACGAGGACCTGCGTCGAGGTCGCCGTGTTGCCGGAGAGCGTGAGCTTGACGAGCCGGCCAGAGACGACGCAGCCGTCCGTCGTCGGCCCGGGCGGCGAGGGGCAGGAGTCGTTCCAGATCGGCGTCGAGCCGCCGATCGGCGCGTCGCGCGTGTAGAGCGCGTAGATGTAGGGCGAGGCGGGGAAGTTCGGGTCGAGCGCCAGGCCGAGGAGGCCGCGATCCCAGTAGTCGTCGACTTCCGTGCGCAGGTCGGCGACCACCGTCGGCGTCGTCGAGCTCAGGCTCGGAAAGACCTTGATGAGCCCGCCCTTCTCCGCGACGAACACGCGCCCGTCAGAGGCGAAGCGGAAGTTCGTGGGGCTCGTCAGGCCGCTGAACGCGACCGTCTGCTGGAAACCGCTCGGCAGCGAGACGAGCAGCGCTCCCGCGGGGAAGCCCAGGCACGCGGCAGCCACGAGCACAGCCCCGATGACCCAGCGAGCCGAACGAGTCACGCCGCACCCTCCTCCAATTGCCCTCCGCAGAGCACCGCACCACTCGTCGCTTCTGCACGCATCCTCGAAGAGGCCAATCTAGTCCTTTTCGGGAACCTCGACAAGCGGGGTACGCACGCGCCGCGAAGATATGCTCGTAGGGCGTGGAGATGCCGATCCCCCAGCGGCCGCTCGTCTCGATCTGCGTCCCCGTCTACAACGGGGCGGCGTGGATCGCCGAAGCGCTCGAGTCGGCGCTCGCGCAGACGTATCCCGAGCTAGAGATCGTCGTCTCCGACAACGCGTCGACCGACGAGACGGCGGCGATCGTCCGCTCGTACACCGATCCCCGGATCCGGCTCCACACGGCGGCGCAGAACGTCGGCATCGCCGGGAACCACAACCGCTCGGTCCTGCTCGCCCGAGGTGAGTTCATCAAGTTCCTCCACGCGGACGACCGCCTCCTGCCGAGCTGCGTCGAGGAGATGGTCGCGCTGGCGCTCGAGGACCCCGAGATCGGGCTCGTCTTCGCTCCGCGCGACATCCTCCTCCCGGATCCGAACGACGGCGAGGCGCAGGCTTGGGTGAAGCAGTACGGCCGTCTGCACGAACGGTTCACGAACTTGCAGCGCGTCAACGAGGGGGCCGACCTCCTACGCCAGATGCTCGCCAGGGGCTTCGACGGGAACTGGATCGGAGAGCCGTCGTCCGTCCTCGTCAGCCGCAGAGCGATCGCCGACGTCGGCGTGTTCAACATCCACGTCACGCAGACGGGCGACCTCGAGCTCTGGCTCCGGATCCTCGCGCAGTTCCACGTCGGCTTCGTCGACAAGGTGCTGTCGGTCTACCGCCACCACAACGCGTCGCTTACCGCGCGCAACGCGCGGATGGCGCACGACTGGCTGGACATGCTCTGGGTGCTGGAGACGGTCTGCTCGCTGGACGGGCTCGGCCCGGGGCGGGCGCAGGCCGTGAAGCTCCGCAATGCGGCGCTCCGACAGGCGCTACGGAGCCAGGTCAAGCGTCTGCTTCGGCGCCGATTCGAGACGGACCTGCTCGTCTACCTCGCGCTGCGTGCGAGCGGCGGCAACCGGCTCGCGCGATACCGCCGCCGGCCGTAGCGACGCGGCGGCCCGGACGGGCTAGAGCGACCGCAGACGCAGGACGTACGCGTCGTGTGCCGCGATCGCGTCCGCGCGCGCGACGAGCTCATCCGCGTCGTCGAGGACGTGGACGAAGCGGCCCGCGAGCGCGTCCAAGCGGCCGGCGGCGATGGCAACGATGAGGGCGCCAGCGCGCTCCGGCTCGAGCGCATCGTCGCGCTCGGACAGCTCCGGGAGGTAGCGCCGGCCGGCCGGCGAGCCCGCGACGCCCTCGACGAGGTCGGTGCGGACGAAGCCCGGCGTGACGGCGATGCACGTCACTCCGGTGCCCGCGAGCTCCGCCGCAAGCGAGTCCGTCAACCGCAGAAGCGCCGCTTTCCCGCTCGCGTACGCGGTCGCGTACGGCTGCGGCTTGATCGCGGCGTAGCTCGAAACGTTCACGATCCGGCCGGCCGCGCGCTCGAGCATCCCGGGCAGGACGGCTCGCGAGCACAGGAAGGCGCCACGCAGCGTCACCTCGACGTCGGCCCACCAAGCATCCGGCACCGCGTCGGCGAGCGGGCCGACGTGCCGCCACACGCCGGCGTTGTTGACGAGGAGGGTCGGCGGGCCGAGGTCGGCGTACGTCCGCCGGAGGAGCTCGGCGACCGACCGCTCGTCCGTCACGTCGGTCGGGACGGCGAGCGCGGAGCCGCCCGCAGCCCGGAGCTCCGCGGCGATCGC
>JAWVDX010000460.1:0-4223 GCA_033857015.1 Gaiellaceae bacterium | reverse complement strand
AAAACGCGAGGCCTAGGCGCAGGTGGGCGAGCGCCCGATGAGCGTGCGCGCGGCGCTCTGGGCACCCACGGCGAAGGAGATCGTCACGAGCCCGGCCTTGCGCACCGTGACGCCCGTGAACCCCCCGGGCAGCTTGCGGATGCAGGCGTCCGGGCTGGAGAAGTACGGCGAGTAACGCACGCCCATGGTGTAGCGGCCGGGCTCCGTCGCCTCGAAGACGATCGAGGTCGCGGCGACGAGATCAACCTGCGCGGGGGCGGGTCCGCCGCGCACAAGCGGCTGCGGGTTCGAGACCTCCATGATGACGCCGCCGGGGAAGCGCAGCACGACGGGGAAGAGTCCCGGGTGCGCGCGCAGCAGCCGCGCCTCGCCCCGGGCGCTGTAGTCGAGCGGGCCGTTCGTCAGCACGATGTAGCGCACGCTCAGCTTGCGCAGCCAGTGCAGGTACCCGCGCACGCCGAGCTCGTCGTAGAGCAGTCCGTTCTGCGGGAAGTCGTCCTGGCGGAACCAGCCCCGCGTGAGCGGGATCCCCGCCTGCGCGAGGTACAGCGCCTCCCAGTGGCCGGCTGTGTCGACGGCCTCGACGCGGTAGGCGGGGTCGAGGTTGTGGCGAAGGAAGACCACCGGCTCCGCCCAGAAGAGCGGACTCTGCGCGGCATCGGCGTGGCCGCGCTGGAAGCTGGCGGCCAGCGGCGACACGTTCCAGGAGAAGGCCAGCAGGAGCACGACGATCGAGAGGATCCGCGGGTTCCACGAGCGCAGGCTGAGCGCCAGCACCGCGATCGGGATCGCCAGGAAGCGCATGCGCGCGATGTTCTCCCCGACCGGCGAGGGGAGGATGAACGCGAGCGTGCAGGCGACGAGGTAGAGCGAGAAGAACGCCGCGAGCGGCCGGGCACGCTCGCTGCGGAAGGTGACGAAGAAGCCGAGGGTGCAGAAGGCCACTGCGGCGGCGAACTCCTCGCGGGGGAAGGGGAACCGCCCGCCATCCGGGAAGAGCGCCCAGAGGACGACCTCGACGCTGCCGAGGACGCCGACGATCGCGATCGCGCTGCGGGTGTGGCGGTGGCCCGGGAAGCGGCGCCGGCCGAGCGCGATCCCGCCGAGCACGATGACGAGCAGCGTGAAGGCGAGCGTGCTCGCGGCGAGCGCCAGTGCGGCCAGCACGGCGAAGGGCCAGCGCATGCCGCGCTGCAGCACGAGCAGCGCCAGGAGGGCGAGCGCGCAGCCGAGTGCGAACGGAAAGGCGGCCGAGAGCACGAAGAAGGCCCAGACCACGGCGAACACACGCGCCGACCAGCGCGCGCCCGCTCCCCATTCGCGCTCGACGATCGCCGTGTAGCCGGCGGTCGCCGCCGTGAGGCTCAGCACCGCGAGCACCTGGATCCCGATGACCGAGACGAGCGGGTAGTAGAGCGGGCTGTAGGTGATGAAGCTGTAACGGCCCGCGTACCAGAGGTTGTTCCAGAACACGAACCCGTGCTGGATGAAGAAGAGCTTCTGGTACACGTGCGCGGCCATGTCGCTGCCGGGCGGGCCGAAGCGCAGGAGCAGCGCCGAGAGCGCGGCGGTCGTCCCGCTCGTGAGCGCTACCTCCCGCCAGACGCGAAAGCGGAGCGGCGACTCCGAAGGGACTCGACGTTCCGGAGCGAGCGAAAGAGCAGACACGACCACACGATTGTGCCGGGTTCTCGCCTCCCGCGACGGAGGCGCTTGCTACACCAGGGGTGTGCGCGGACGTCGAACGAGGATCTGGCTGGCCGGGGCGGGGCTCCTCGTCGTCGCCGTCGGGGTCGCGCTGGCGCTGCTCGTCCCCCGCGGCGCGAGTCGTCCGGCGGCCCTCAGCGGCACGGCGATCGACGGCAGCCCGGCGGCTCCCGACTTCACCCTCGTCGACCAGGATGGCCGTCGCGTGCGGCTCTCCGCGCTGCGCGGCAAGCTCGTGCTCGTCACGTTCCTGTACGTGCACTGTCCCGACGTCTGCCCGCTGATCGCGTCCCGGCTGAACGCGGCGCTCCCGCTGCTTGGCCCGCGCGCCCGCGTCGTCGCGGTGAGCGTCGATCCACGCGGCGACACGCCTGCCGCTGTGCGGGCCTACGTGCGGGCGCGCGGCCTCGGGCCGCACTTCCGGTACGTCCTGGGCTCCCAGGCGCAGCTGGCGCCGGTCTGGAAGGCCTACTTCCTCGGCGTCACGCCTACGCCGGGCGCGGTGATGCACTCGAGCATGACGGTGCTGGTCGACGCGGAGGGACGCGAGCGCGTCCGCTACGACGCAAGCGCGACGCCCGCGCAGATCGCGCACGACGCGCGCGTCCTGCGTCTCTAGACAGACAGAGAGTGGGCTGCGACTCCGAGGAGCCACAGCCCACCACCACACCCTGCGCGAGAACTCTCCCGCGTCTTGATCAACGAGCGCTCAGCGCTACCAGCGGGAACGGCGACCGCGGCGGCTCGTGTAGACGACCTTGGCCTTCGCCGTCTGCATGCCGCTCTTCTCGAAGCTCTCCTTGTGACCGAGCACCGCTGCGAAGCGGCTCACGTCGGCCTGCTGCTCCGGGAGCACGAGGGTGATGCCCTGGCCGCTGCGTCCTGCGCGACCCGTGCGGCCGACGCGGTGCACGTAGTTCGTGCCGTCCTCGGGCGGGTCGAAGTTGATGACGTGGCTGATGTCGTCGAGGTCGAGGCCACGGGCGGCGACGTCCGTGGCGACGAGCGTCCGCGCCTTGCCGGAGCGGAAGCGGGCCAGCGACTTCTCGCGCGCCGACTGGGACATGTCCCCGTGGAGCGCGGTGCTCTCGACGCCGAGGCGCGACAGCTTCTGGCAGAGCCGGTCGGCTCCGCGCTTGGTGCGCACGAAGACGAGGGCCAGCTCGCGGTCGCTACCGAGCAGCTCGACCAGGCGCTCCACCTTGTCGGCGGGCGTGACCTGGACGAAGTGGTGCTCGACCTCGCCCTGATCCTCGAGCGGCGGCATCGCGGAGGCCTCGAAGGAGGCCGCGTCCTCGGTGTATTCGCGTGCCAGCTCGGCGACCTCGCCGTCGAGCGTGGCGGAGAAGAGCATCGTCTGACGGGCGCGCGGCATCTTGCGCAGGATCCGCTCGACCTGCGGGCGGAAGCCCATGTCGAGCATGCGATCGGCCTCGTCGAGGACGAGCATGGAGACGTTGTCGAGCGCGACGAGGCGCCGCTCCATGAGGTCGAACAGGCGGCCCGGCGTCGCGACGACGATCTCGGCCCCCTTCAGCTTCTTGGCCTGCGAGCCGAGCGGCGTGCCGCCGTAGGCGAGCGCGACATGGAGGCCCTTCGCCTTGGCGAAGCCCTCGATCTCCAGCGCCACCTGCATGGCCAGCTCTCTCGTCGGCACGAGGACGAGCGCCTTGGGACAGTTCCCGCCGCGCTCGGTGCGCTCGACGAGCGGAATCCCGAACGCGAGCGTCTTGCCCGACCCGGTCGGCGACTTGGCGAGCACGTCGCGGCCCGCCAGCGCGTCCGGGAGGACGATCGTCTGAATACGGAAAGGCTCCGTAAAGCCGCGCTTGCTCAGCGCTTCAGTGACTTGCGCGCTCACACCGAGCGCGCCGAATGTTTCCGACATCTGTTCCACTCCTTGAATTGAGTTTCGAGATCGCCTGCTCGAAACCCTTGAAGGAGGAACGAGAAGTGCAAATCCCACGGGACGTCCCATGACGTCCGTGTCGCCAGGCTAGCAGACAAATCGGCGGCACCGGGCGAAGCGGGTGGTTGCGGGCGAAGGCGCTGCTTAGACTGGGCCGATGCTCTGTCCTGACTGCGGGCGTGAGAACGCTGCCGACGCGCGCTTCTGCTCCGGCTGCGGCCTGCGAGTCGAGGGTACCGCCCGCCGCGAGGAGCGCAAGGTCGTCACCATCCTGTTCGCGGACATCGTCGGCTCGACGTCGAAGGCGGAGCGCCTGGATCCCGAGGACGTCCGCGCCGCGCTGAGCCGCTACTACGCCCAGGTGCGCTCCGAGCTCGAGCGCTACGGCGGCACCGTCGAGAAGTTCATCGGCGATGCGGTCATGGCCGTCTTCGGCGCGCCGATCGCCCACGAGGACGACCCGGAGCGGGCGGTGCGCGCGGCGCTCGCGATCCGGGACACGCTCGCCGACACCGACGTCGAGGTGCGGATCGCCGTCCACACCGGCGAGGCGCTCGTCGCGCTCGACGCGCGCGCCGCCGAGGGCGAGTCGCTCGTGGCCGGAGAC
>JAWVDX010000459.1:0-5095 GCA_033857015.1 Gaiellaceae bacterium | reverse complement strand
CCGCGCCAGGGCGCAGCGCGAGCTTGGGGCGCAGCTTCCGGTAGACCGGATCGTTGACCGGTGCGAGCATCGAGAGCCCGTCGGCGCCACCCTCGAGGAACACCGTGACGAGGATCCGCCCGGCTGCGAGGCGCTCGGCTGCGGCCGCGATCCCCTCCTCGAAGGCGCGGATGCCGAGGTGGCTCGCGCCGTAGACCGAGAGCGCCAGGCCGACCGAGCCGGCGAGGAAGTGCCGCCGGGAGAGGCCTGTGCCGGCGGGGATCGGCATCCCCGTCTCGATCGCCGGCAGGCCGTTTCCGGCCTGCGCGACGCCCTGGCGCAGCAGGTGCGCGCGGGAGAACTCGTTGCAGGAGCAGTGGGCGCGGGTCACGCGGCCTGCATCTCCGGCGAGGCGGCGATCAGCGCGCGGGCTGCGTTCGCGGCGAGGAGCGGGTAGGTGGTGCGCTTCCAGTCCTCGTCGGCGAGCGCCATCGCGCGCTCGGCGAAGTCGTTGAGCGCCGCCATCGTCTCCGGCCCGAGCTTCGGGTTGTGCCAGTGCTCGAGCGCATCCTTGACGATCGCCTTCGCCGTCGGAGCGACCTTCTGGTGGCGCTTCTTGTTCGGGTCGATGGCGCTCTTCTCGAGGATCTCCCGCGCGGTCAGCCAGCGCCCGCGGAAGCGTGCCGTGTCGAACCAGCGTGCCTCGTCCCACCCGGCGACGTTCGGCGGCGCGAACAGGCGTTGGCCGGCGAGGTCGTTGAGCCAGACGTAGCTGATCGTGTCGACGCGCCGGCCGAGGCGGCGCATGAGGCCCGCCGTGTAGACGATGGGCGACTTCACCATCCGCGGCCCGGTGTAGAGCTGCGGGTGCATGAGGATCGCGCTCACCACGGGCTTGATCTCGTGTCCCGAGGACACGTAGAGCCGCTCGAGCGCACGCTGCGTCCGCGCACTGGGCGGTGTCGGGATGAAGTAGCTCCAGAGCTTCAGGACGAAGAACGACGCGTGCTTCGGATTGCTGACGCAGAGCTGGACGGAGTCGCGCCAGTCGAAGCGCCCGCTCTTCCCGAAGACGGTCTTCACGCCGCCGTCGTGGAGCCGCTTGTCGAAGCGGAAGTTCACCTGGCCCTTGCCCTTGCGCCAGTCGTAGCGCCAGCCGGTGAGGGCGCGCGCCTGCTCGCGCACGTCGTCCTCGGTGTACGCCCCGCGGTCGGCGCCGAGCGTGAAAAGCTCCATCAGCTCGCGGGCGTAGTTCTCGTTCGGCGAGCCTTTGTGATTGTCGACGCCGTTCAGCCAGAGCAGCATCGCCGGGTTGGCCGTGACGCGGCGGAGCAGGTCGGGGAACGACCCCAGCCCGGCGCTACGGAACAGCTGGTTCTGGCGCAGCATGAGCCGCTGGTTGCCGACCCCCTCGATCGAGGTGGCGAACCAGTCGTGCCAGATCAGCGTCATGCGCTCCGTCAGCGGCCGGTTCGTGCGGACCATGCGGTCGAGCCACCACGTGTGGTCGTGTCCCCAGGCGTCTGCGGGAGCGAGCGGACGATTGCGGTCGTCCTGGGGCTTCGGGCCGCGCAACCTCTCCGCCCCCGGGTTCGTCAGCTTGTGGACGGCGCCGCGCAGGCCGAGCTTCGAGTACTGGTACGCCTCGTTGGGACGCACGCCGAACCCGGCGCGCCATAGCAGCCGTTCAGCCTGTGCCTGACCGAACGGCCCGTTGTACACAGGCAGTTCCCCCATCCCCGGACTCAGTATGGGTCGGGGTGCGGACGCTTACAACGCCCGGATGTAAAAGGCGCGTAAGGCCGGGGCCAAGTTCATCCGATCGAGGGACGTCCCGGGCTTCGCCGAGCCGGCCCGAGCAAAGAGGCGCCGGCGCGAGCCCACTGAGCGGGGCTCGCGCTGGCGCCAGGCGGCCTGCTGACTGCACGCGCGTCGCCGGAGAGAGGAGGACGACGCGACGCCTGGGCCGCTACCTGGAGATCTCCTCGACCATCTCGCCCGCCTTCGCGGCGTCCTCGTTCCGGACGACGTCGGCCTGCGCGACGATTCCGACCAGGCGGCCGTCCTCCTCGCAGACCGGGAGACGGCGCACCTGATGCATGGCCATCAGGCGCTCCGCGTCCTCGATCGTCTGGTGCGGGTCGATGGTCGCGATATGCCGTGATGCGATGTCGCCGCACGTGACCGTGCGCGGATCGCGTGCTTCCGCGACCGCGCGGAGGACGATGTCCCGATCGGTCAGGATGCCGACGAGCCGCCCGTCCTCGACCACGGGAACGGATCCCACGTCCTCGCGCCTCATGATCTCTGCCGCCTCGACGATCGGCGTGCTGCTCTCCACCGTCGACGGATTCGAGGTCATCACTTCTTGCACTGTCTTGCCCATGCCCCAACCCCCTTTGGCCCAGCGCTTTCCCGGGCGGGCAACGCTCAAACGAACGCGCGTGTCAGTCAGCCTCGGGATCGTCCTCGGGGAGCGGCGTCGCTTCGGGGTCGGGCACGGGCGAGCCGGGCTGCTCCTCGTTGCGATCGTCCTCGCGAGTGGCCTCAGTATCCTTGTCCTCCGCCATGGAGATCCTCCTGCCCGATAGCTCGAAGCTCGAACTCCCCGACGGGGCGAGCGGGCTCGACGCGGCGCAGGCGATCGGGCCGAAGCTCGCCGAGCAGGCGGTGCTCATCCGCGCGGACGGGGAGGCCCAGGACCTGCGCCTCCCGCTGCGCGACGGCCAGTCGATCCAGATCCTGACCACCCGGGACGCGGCCGATCCGGACGCGCTGTACGTCCTGCGTCACTCTACGGCGCACCTCCTCGCCGAGGCGGTGCGGCGGCTCTACCCGGGTGTCAAGGTCGCGATCGGCCCGCCCATCGAGAACGGCTTCTACTACGACTTCGACTTCCCGGCGCCGATCGCCGAGGACGACCTGGCGCGGATCGAGGAGGAGATCAACCGCGAGCTCGCCGAGGGCAGGTCCTGGGAACGCGAGGAGCGCGACCGCGACGAGGCGAAGCGCTACTTCCTCGAGCAAGGGGAGCAGTACAAGGTCGAGCTCGTCGACACCGCCGAGGGGGCGATCAGCTTCTACACGCAGGGGGACTTCACCGACCTCTGCAAGGGCCCGCACCTCCAGACTTCCGCCCCGATCAAGGCGGTCAAGCTCACGGGACTGGCGGGCGCGTACTGGCGCGGCGACTCGACCAAGCCGCAGCTGACGCGCATCTACGGCACGGCCTTCTACCGCCAGGAGGATCTCGACGCGCACCTGGCGCGGCTCGAGGAGGCGAAGCGCCGCGACCACCGGCGGCTCGGCATCGACCTCGACATCTTCCACTTCGACGAGCACTCGCCCGGCTCGCCCCTCTGGCACCCGAAGGGGATGGTCGTCTGGAACGAGCTCGAGGACCTGCGCCGCCGCGAGAACCTGAAGCGCGGCTACGACGAGGTGAAGACGCCGCTGATCTACGACGTCGCCCTCTGGAAGACCTCGGGCCACTGGGAGAACTACCGCGACAACATGTTCCTGATCCCGGGCGAGGACGATCAGCACACCATGGGCCTCAAGCCCATGAACTGTCCCGGGCACATGCTCCTGTTCGGCAGCCGGACGCGCTCGTACAAGGAGCTGCCGATCCGCTTCGCCGAGTCCTCGACGCTGCACCGCGACGAGCCGTCGGGGACGCTGCACGGCCTCCTGCGCGTGCGCCACATCACCCAGGACGACGCCCACATCTTCTGTACCGCCGAGCAGATCGAGGACGAGGTCTTCGGCTGCCTCGACTACGCCGCGTTCCTCTACGAGCTGTTCGAGATGGAGTCGCGGTTCGAGCTTTCGACCCGCCCGGACGACAAGCTCGGCAGCGACGAGGAGTGGGACTTCACCGAGGCCGCGCTGGCCTCGGCGCTCGAGCGGCGCGGGCTCCCGTATGAGCTCAACGAGGGCGACGGGGCCTTCTACGGGCCGAAGATCGACCTCCACATGACCGACGTCCTCGGGCGCTCGTGGCAGATGGGGACGATCCAGCTCGACTCGCAGATGCCGCAGCGCTTCGGCCTCACCTACGTCGGCGCCGACAACGCGGAGCACACGCCCTACGTCGTGCACCGCGCGCTGCTCGGCTCGCTCGAGCGCTTCATCGGGATCCTCATCGAGCACACCGGCGGCGACCTCCCGTTCTGGCTCGCGCCGGTGCAGGTGCGCGTCCTCCCGGTCAGCGATCCGCACAAGGAGCCTGCGGCGACGATCGTCGAAGGGCTGCGCGACGCCGGCTTCCGGGTGGAGCTCGACGACCGCGACGAGTCCGTAGGCAAACGGATCCGGGACGCCGAGATGCAGCGCACGCCGCGCACGATCGTCTACGGCGAGAAGGAGTCCGCCGCTGCTCTGGCGGTGCGCACCCGCGGCGGCGAGCAGAAGACACAGAGCCTCGCCGAGCTCATCGTCGAGCTGGCGCGCCTCTCCCGGTAGTCCGGCTCGAAACGGATCTTCGCCGGTTACGTGTTACCCTTCGATCCTGCAAAGCAGGGGCAACCTTCCCTCACCTCCGGGGCCATGCGCCTATCGGCGGTTCAACCGAGTCGGTTACGAGGAAAAGGAAGCCGCTGCATGCAGCGGTTTTTGTCGTTCGACGCAGGAGGAAGAGACAGCTTCGTGACAGTCCATTGAGACCGCGTAGGCGCTTCGAGCCGGTTCGTCCGGTCGTACCGCAGGCCCGCATCAACGAAGGCATCCGCGTTCCGAACGTGCGCCTGATCGACGAGAAGGGCGAGCAGGTCGGGATCACGCCGACCGCGGAGGCCATGGAGTACGCCTTCTCCAAGAACCTCGACCTGGTCGAGGTCGCGGAGCAGGCCGATCCGCCGGTCGCCAAGGTCATGGACTACGGCAAGTACCGCTACGCCGAGGAGCAGAAGGCGAAGCTGGCACGCAAGCACCAGACACAGATCCACATCAAAGAGATCAAGCTCCGTCCCAAGATCGGGGTGCATGACTTCGAGACCAAGAAGGGCCACGTCGTCCGCTTCCTCAACCAGCGGGCGAAGGTCAAGGTCACGATCATGTTCCGCGGCCGCGAGACGACCCATCCCGAGCGCGGGCGCGACCTCCTCCTGAGGCTCGC
>JAWVDX010000458.1:0-3429 GCA_033857015.1 Gaiellaceae bacterium | reverse complement strand
GGCGGCCCGGCCTGGGAGCGCGTCCCCGACGGCGAGTGGTACCTGCACCTGTTCGCGCCCGAGCAGCCGGACTTCAACTGGACGAACCCGGAGGTCCGCGCCGAGTTCGAGCGCATCCTCCGCTTCTGGCTCGACCGCGGCGTCGACGGCTTCCGGATCGACGTCGCGAACGGCGTCGCCAAGCAGGAAGGCCTGCCCGACATCGGCCCCGTGCGCGACCCGCTCGACCTCCCGTACGAGGATCGCCCCGAGGTCCACGACATCTGGCGCGCCTGGCGCCGGGTGACCGACGAGTACCCGGACGAGCGCGCCCTGGTCGGCGAGGTGTGGGTCGGCACGCCCGAGCGGCTCGCGGACTACCTGCGCCCCGACGAGCTGCACTCGGCGTTCAACTTCGAGTTCCTGCGCAGCCCGTGGGAGGCCGGCGCGATGCGCGCGGCGATCGACGCGACCCTGGCGACCCACGCGCTCGTCGGCGCGCCGCCCACCTGGGTGCTCTCGAACCACGACGTGACCCGCCACGTCACTCGCTACGGCCGCGCGGACACGTCCTTCGGCTTTGCGAACCGCCATTTCGGCGCGCCGGTCGACCTGGAGCTCGGCATCCGCCGCGCCCGGGCGGCGGCGCTGCTCACGATCGCCCTCCCCGGCTGCGTGTACGTCTACCAGGGAGACGAGCTCGGCCTCTGGGAGGTCGAGGACATCCCGGACGAGCTCCGCCAGGATCCCGTGTGGAAGCGCACCGGCTACGTCGAGCGCGGGCGGGACGGCTGCCGGGTGCCGATCCCCTGGGCGGGCGACGAGCCGCCGTTCGGCTTCGGCGACGACGGCGCCTGGCTGCCGCAGCCGGCTGCGTGGCGCGAGCTCTCCGCTGCGGCCGAGGCCGGGGAGGCCGGGTCGATGCTGGAGCTGTACCGCGAGGCGCTGCGGATCCGCCACGCGGAGCCCGACCTGCGCGCGAGCGCGCTGGAGTGGCTGCCGACCCAGGGCGAGAGCTTCGCCTTCAGCCGTGGCGCCATCGTCTGCGCGGTCAACTTCGGGGCGGATCCGCTGCCGCTGCCCCCGCACGAGGCGGTGCTGCTCGCGAGCGGGCCTGTCACGGACACGCTCCCGCGGGACACCGCGGTCTGGCTGCGATGAGTTTCCCCGCAGACGCTGCTCGAGGCCGGTGACCCGATCGTGACATTGCAGGGGTAGCATGGCGGTCGTGACGGAGCAGCCAGCCACGCTCAAGCCTGCAGACACCGAGCTCGAGGCTCTGCTGGAGCAGCATCGCGGCGAGCTGACCGGCTACTGCTACCGCATGCTCGCCTCGCCGTTCGAGGCGGAGGACGCGGTGCAGGAGACGCTCATCCGTGCCTGGCGGAACTACGAGAGCTTCGAGGGACGCGCCTCGCTGCGCTCCTGGCTCTACCGCATCGCGACGAATGTCTGCCTCGACATGCTGGACGGCCGCGAGCGCCGCGCCCGGCCGATGGATCTCGGCCCCGCGGGCGCGCCGATCGTCGAGAACCTCCACACCCTGCCGGAGGTCACCTGGATCCAGCCCACCCCCGATCCTGCGGAGGAGACCGTGGCGCGCGAGACGCTGCGCCTCGCCTTCGTCGCCGCGCTCCAGCACCTGCCGGCGCGCCAGCGCGCGGTGCTGATCCTCTGCGAGGTGCTGCGCTGGAAGGCGAGCGAGGTGGCCGAGCTCCTCGAGACGAGCGTCGCCTCGGTGAACAGCGCGCTGCAGCGTGCCCGTGCGACGCTCGAGAGCGCCGACCTCGACGTCTCGACCCCGCTCGACGCCGACGACGAGGCGTTGCTCGCGCGCTACGTCGATGCGTTCCAGCGCTACGACATCGACGCGCTGACCGCGCTGATCCAGGAGGACGCGACGCAGTCGATGCCGCCGTTCGACCTCTGGCTGCGGGGTCGCGACGACATCTTCACCTGGTGGTACGGCCCCGGGATCGGCTGCAAGGGCTCGCGCGTCGTCCCGACCCGCTCGGCGAACGGCTCGCCCGCCTTCGGCCAGTACAAGCCCAGCGAGAGCGGCTCCGGCTACGACCCGTGGGCGCTGCAGGTCATCGAGGTCTCAGGCGGGCGGATCGTGGAATTCACCTTCTTCCTCGACACCGAGACCCTGTTCCCGCTCTTCGGCCTCCCCGCCCGGCTCGACGGGTAGCACCTCGTCGAGGGCGGTGAAGGCGAGCAGCCCGCGGAGCTCGGGCGAGGCGTGTCGCAGCTGCAGCTCGAGACCGGCGCGGCGGGCTCCGAGCTGCACGCGCGCGAGCGCGTCGAGCGCCGCCAGGTCCGGGGCGAGGCCCTCGACGTCGCAGACGATCGTGCTCCGATGCAAAGCGGCCATTGCAGCAAGGACGGGCCGGGCCAGCGAAAATCATCGGCGCCGCAGCGATGAGTTTCGCGGGGCCTGCCGGTCTACCGGTTTGAACGCCGACCGATTCGAAAGGAAGACCCCATGACCCTGAACGATCGAACCCGCTGGTACGCCTTGATCGTCCTCTGCCTCGCGACCCTGATGATCGTCCTCGACAGCACCATCGTCACCGTCGCCCTCCCCTCGATCAAGGACGACCTGGGCTTCTCGCAGGCGTCGCTCGCCTGGGTCGTGAACGCCTACCTGCTGACCTTCGGCGGCTGCCTCCTGCTGGGCGGGCGCCTCGGCGACCTCTACGGTCACCGACGGCTCTTCCTGATCGGCATCACCCTCTTCACGCTCGCCTCGCTGGGCTGCGGGCTCGCGCAGTCGCAGCACGTGCTCGAGGCGGCGCGCGCAATCCAGGGGATCGGCGGCGCGGTCTCCTCGGCGGTCTCGCTGTCGCTGACGATGACGCTCTTCCACCAGCCGGCAGACAGGGCGAAGGCGATGGGGATCTTCGGGTTCGTCGCCTCGGGCGGCGGCTCGATCGGCGTCCTCCTCGGCGGTGTCCTCACCGGCTCGCTGAACTGGCACTGGATCTTCCTCGTCAACCTGCCGATCGGCATCGCGGTCGTGCTGCTCTCCTTCCGGCTGCTGCCGGGCGCGCGGATGGCGAGCCACTCGGAAGGGCTCGACATCTTCGGCGCGGTCACGATCACGGGCGCGCTGATGCTGGCCGTGTACGCCGTCGTGAACGGAGACCGGGTCGGCTGGGCGACGCTCCAGACCGACGGGATGCTCGCGGGCGCGGTCGCGCTGATCGGGGCGTTCCTCGTCATCGAGTCGAGGGTCAAGTCGCCGCTGATGCCGCTGCGGCTGCTCAAGCTGCGCAACGTCGCGACCTCCAACGTCTGCGCGATGCTCTGGGCCGGCGGGATGTTCGCCTGGTTCGTGATCTCCGCGCTCTACCTGCAGTACGTGCTCGGCTACAGCCCGCAGAAGGTCGGCCTCGCGTTCCTCCCGGCGAACCTCGTCATGGGCGTCCTGTCGGTGGCGGTGTCGGC